>JBAPPP010000324.1:0-12189 GCA_049280175.1 Rhodanobacter sp. | reverse complement strand
GATGCGTTGCTCAGTCGGCGTGGTCATGTGGCTGCTGGGAATGTTGAAAATCGGCGGCGAATTCCGGCCAGCCCTGGGTATGCCGAAGGATCAGCGAAGCGAGGCTGTCGACCTGTTCGGTGCTGTCGTTGAGCGCAGGGATGTAGCGCAGCATCTGGCCGCCGGCGCTGGTGAAGAAATCGCGGTTCTGCATGGCGATTTCCTCGAGTGTCTCAAGGCAATCCACGGCGAAACCGGGACAGGCCACGTCGAGTTTTTTGACGCCGTCTGCAGCGAGCTGGCGCACGCTGGCGTCGGTATACGGCTGCAGCCAGCGTTCCCGACCAACTCGTGACTGGAAGCTGACGATCAACTGGTCTTCACTCAGCCCCAACCGCTCGCGCAGCAATCGCGCGGTGGCATGGCACTGCTGGAAATACGGATCACCGGCATCCGCATAACGCTCGGGAATGCCGTGGAACGACAGCAGCAGTTTGTCGCCGCGGCCGTTCGTCCGCCACCAGCTTTCGATGCTTTGTGCCAGTGCCTCGATGTGGCCGGAGTCATCGTGATAATCGTTGACCAAGCGCAGTTCCGGCGGCCAGCGCAGGGTCTTGATCGTGTCGGCGACCGCGTCGAGTACCGAGCCGGTAGAGGTGGCCGAATACTGCGGATACAGCGGCAGTACCAGCAACCGGCGCACGCCTTCTCGCTGCAGCTGTTCGATCGTATGGGCCACCGACGGCTCGCCGTAGCGCATCGCCAGTGCAACGCGGATCGGGCTGCCCGGTCGTTGTCGCAGCAATTCGGTCTGCAGGCCGGTGGCCAGCGCCTCACTGCCGACACGCAGCGGGGAACCTTCACTGGTCCAGATCTGCGCATAGGCATGGGCCGAGCGCGCCGGCCGCGTGCGCAGGATCACTCCGTGCAGGATCAGCCACCATAACCAGCGCGGGTATTCGATCACCCGTGGATCGCCGAGAAATTCGGCCAGATAGGGACGCACCGCTTTCGCCGTGGGAGCGGTCGGCGTGCCCAGATTGACCAGCAGTACGCCAGCCTGAACGGACTGAACAGGTGGTCCGTGGGAATCGCCGGCAAGGCCGGTATAGTGGTTATAGCGTGGCATCGTGGCAGTTGTGGCTGAACCAGCTGTGGAGTCTGCCACAAGCCCTGTGCGTTCCGGCGCGCTGCCTTTGCCTTCCGACTTCTGTCCTTTCCCTGGAGCCGTCCATGTTCAAGACACCACTGCACCGCCTGTTGCTGATCGGTATGGCCCTGTTATTGCCCACGCTGGCCGTGCATGCCGAAGATCCGCCGCTGGTGCGCGCGACCAACGCAGTGCGTGTGCTCAAGGACATCATGGACGCGCCCGACAAGGCGATCCCGCAGGATTTGTTGAAGGAGGCACGCGCGATCGCGGTGATCCCGGACATGCTCAAAGTCGGTTTCATCTTCGGTGGCCGTCGTGGCGAGGGTCTGATCTCGGTCAAGGGCCCGGACGGGACCTGGTCCAATCCCAGCTTCATCAGCATGACCGGCGGTAGCGTGGGCTTTCAGGCCGGCGTGTCGTCGACCGACGTGATCCTGGTGTTTCGCACCCAGCGTGGCGTGGATTCGATCGTACGCGGCAAATTCACCCTGGGCGCCGACGCTTCGGCCGCAGCCGGCCCGGTCGGTCGCACCACCAGCGCGTCCACCGACGAACAGATGAAGGCCGAGATCTACTCCTATTCACGTGCCCGCGGCCTGTTTGCCGGCGTGGCGATCGATGGTGCGGCATTGCGCATCGACTATGACGCAAATGAGGCCATTTACGGCGCGGGCGTCACCCCGCGGCGGATCTTCGAGGGCGGCGTTGGCAATGTGCCGGGGCCGGTGGTCGATTTTCGCGACCGGCTTGAGGAGTACACTTCGCAGTAATTGTCGGGAAGTGTCGGCGCGATCCGCGCCAGGGCAGCTTGGCTGGAATTTGCCTCGAGGTTGATTATGGGTTTTGACAGTATTTGGCATTGGCTCATCCTGCTGGTGGTCGTGTTGCTGATCTTCGGCACCAAGAAGATCCGCAATCTCGGGCCGGATCTTGGCGCCGCCATTCGCGACTTCAAGAAAGGTCTCAGCGGTGAGGACGAGGCGAAGCAGAAAGAAGCCGAAGCCCAGCGCAAGGCGGCGGAGCATTTGCGCGCCGACCCGCCGCCGGCGGACAGTGCCAGCACCACGCAGAGTCAGCGCGACTCCAGCGAAACCAAGTAAGCGCGCGATGGGCGGAGCGCGGCAATGATCGAGATCAGTCTCGGCAAAATGGTGTTGCTCGCCCTGATCGCGTTGATCGTGCTGGGCCCCGAAAAATTGCCTGGCGCCGCGCGTACCGCCGGGGCCCTGATGCGACGCGTTCGCAGTGGCTGGGACAACGTTCGTGCCGAGGTCGAGCGCGAGCTGGAGATCGAGGAAATCAAGCGCACCGCACGTGAGGCCGCTGCCCGCGCGGAAGCTACCCAGAAGGAACTGAAAGACGGCTTGAACCAGGTGCGTGAGCCGCTCGCCGCTGTCGCCACGATGGTCAGCCTGAAGCCATCGGCGGAAGCGAGCGCCACCATCGTGGCTCATGAGGAGCCGCCGGCGAACGTACAGTCGGAACTGCCGCTGGACGAACCGTCTGCGATACCCGTGTCGAGCAGGGAATCTCCGCATGGCAACGCCTGAACTCAACCCGCCAGAGTCGGGCGTGCCAGATCCGGAGGGTTTGCAGCAGGGGTTGTTTTCTCACTTGCTCGAGCTGCGCTCGCGTCTGCTAAAGGCCGTGGCGACTGTCTTGCTGGTGCTGATCGCGCTGGTGCCGTTTGCGAACCGGCTGTACAGCGAGCTGGCCGCGCCGCTGGTGGCGCGTCTGCCACAAGGTGCGCATCTGATTGCCACCGAAGTCACCAGCCCTTTCATCACCCCTTTGAAATTGGCCTTCTATACGGCTCTTTTCATCAGCATGCCGATCATCCTGTACCAGCTGTGGGCGTTCGTCAGTCCTGGCTTGTACAAACATGAAAAACGTCTCGCCCGACCCTTGCTGGTCGCGGCGCTGGGGTTGTTCTATCTCGGCGGCGCGTTCGCTTATTTCCTGGTGTTGCCGGCGGCGTTCCGCTTCCTCACCGCGGTGACGCCGCAAGGTGTGGAGATGATGACCGACATCACGCATTACCTCGATTTCGTGATGTTGATGTTCTTCGCGTTCGGGCTGTGCTTCGAGGTGCCTGTGGCGGTGGTGATACTTGCGGCGGTAGGCATTGTCGATCTGGACAAGCTGCGCAATGGTCGCCGCTACGCGATCGTCGGCGCGTTCGCGATCGCCGCCCTGATCACGCCACCGGACATCACCTCGATGCTGATGCTGGGTATCCCGATGTGCCTGCTTTACGAGCTGGGCATACTCGCCGTCCGCTGGCTGGTGAAGCCGGGATCGCTGAGGCCTGACGTGGGCTGATACCAAGTCACCTTTCGGCGCGCTCTTCTCCCTTTCCTCCGTGGGGGCTCGCGGGATAGTGCCGTCCTCGGCTTTTCTGCTTTCTTGTAGGAGCGACTGAGGTCGCTCCTACAAGGGCCCGCTGTTACGCATGGAGAGCGTAGGTTGGGGTCATTGGCGCTAGTTGAGTTTGTCGTCTTTGTAGTAACGCGTGCCCTTGGCTGTGATCTTGGGTCAAACATAGAATCTCCCACAAGAGCGAGCAGAAGCTAGTTACGGCCCCGTCAGCAAGCCCACATCAATACAAATCGATCGGATCGACGTCCAGCGACCAGCGCACCCGTCTTGCCGATGGCAGCGCGACCAGCGCTAACTGCCACTGCCGCAACATGCTGTGCAGCGATTGGCGGCTGGCCGCTTCCAGCAGCAACTGGCCTCGCTGCCGCCCAGCGCGGAGCGGCATCGGTGCGGGCATGGGGCCGGCGATCTGCAACTGATCGTTGACTGGCAACGCAGCGTGGGCCGCGGCTAGAAATGCGTCGACATCTTCACGCTGTGGAGCGTCGGCGCGCAGCAGTACCTGGTGGCTGTACGGCGGTAATTGGATCTGGCGGCGTTCGGCCAGCAATTCACGTGCGGCGGCAGCATAACCATGCGCCAGCAGACTGCGCAGTAGTGGATGTGCCGGTTGGTGAGTTTGCAGCAGGACACGGCCGGGTTTGCGTGCGCGTCCGGCGCGCCCTGCCACTTGTACCACCAGCTGCGCCAGGCGTTCGCCGGCGCGAAAATCCACGCTGTGCAGTCCTTCGTCAACGCCCACGATCGCCACCAGGGTGAGGTTGGGCAGGTCGTGGCCCTTGGCCAGCATCTGGGTGCCGACCAGGATCGCCGGCTGGTCATTCTGCAACGTTTCCAGCAACTGCTCGAACGCATCGCGACGACGCGTGGTTTCCCGGTCGACGCGTAGCACCGGCACCTGTGGGAACTGAGCGACCAGCGCTTCCTCCAGCCGTTCAGTGCCCTGACCTTGTGGCTTCAGGTCGCCGGCACCGCAAGTAGGGCAGGCGGAGGGCATGCGGGTCTGGTAGTCGCAGTGATGGCAGAGCAGTTGGCGACGACCTGCGTGGAGGGTCAGCGGACGATCGCAGCGTGGGCACTGCGCATGCCAGCCGCAGCTGTGACACAGCAGCATCGGCGCATAACCGCGGCGATTGCGGAACACCAGCGCCTGCTCGCCGCGCGCCAGCGTGTCCGCAACCGCGGCCAGCAGGGCCGGCGACATGCCGTGCTCCAGTCGCTGGGCTCGCATGTCGATGATCTGCACCTGGGGTGGCCGAATCGCACCGGGGCGCGCCCGCAGGTGCAGTGTGCGATAGCGGCCGCTCTCGGCATTCGCCAGTGACTCCAGCGAAGGCGTACCCGAGCCCAGCAGCACCGGCACACCCAGTGCGCGGGCGCGTACCAGGGCGAGGTCGCGCGCGTGATAGCGAAATCCCTCTTGTTGCTTGTAGGCGCTGTCGTGTTCTTCATCGACGATGATCAGCCCCGCTTCCGGTAGCGGTGTGAATACCGCCGAGCGGGTACCAAGGATGACCCGAGCGTTACCGTTGCGCGCGCGCAGCCAGGCGCGCGCACGATCGCCTTCGGACAGGTTGGAGTGCAACACTTCGACGATGACGCCGAGACGCTCGCGCAGGCGTCGCACGGTCTGTGGCGCGAGGCCGATTTCCGGCACCAGCAGCAATGCCTGACGACCCTGCGCCAGCACCTGTTCGATCAGCGCCAGATACACCTCGGTCTTGCCGCTGCCAGTAACGCCATCGAGCAGATATGGCTGGTACTGGCCGAGACTGGCGCCGACAGCGGCGACGGCTTGTTGCTGTTCGTCGTTCAGTTGCGGTGCGAGCGTAGCGCGCAATGCATGGTTGAGCGGCGGTCGTTCGCTGCGCTCGAGCAGGCCGGCAGCCGCCAGTCGCCGCGCTGCCTCACGCCAGCCAGGCAGCAATTCGGTTAGCTGTTGCGCGCTCATCGAAGCGTCGCCCAATAGCGCCAGCAATGCCTTGCTGCCACCACGGCGGTTACCCGCATCATGGGCGTCATAACCGGCGACGGTCAGCGACCAGTATTCGTCGCCGAGGGCCGGCAACGGCTTCGCTTCGCGCAAGGCTAGCGGCAAGGCATTCGCATACGCCTCGCCTGGCGCCCCCAGCCAGTAGTCGGCGGCCCAGGCCAAAGTCTGCATCAGCTCGGCGTCAAGCAACGGGGTGTCGTCGAGTAACCTGATGACCTGTTTCAGCCGATGGCTGCCAACCAGCGTCTCAGCGTCGATCGCCACCACCACGCCGACCTGTTTGCCGCGGCCGAACGGCACCAGCACCCGGCTACCCGCCCGCGCCTCACCCGTCGTGGGCGGCAAGTAGTCGAACAGCGTCAGCAGGGGCACCGGCAGGGCAACGCGAAGGACTACGGGCATGGTTACCTCACGGCGGGCCAGTGTAACCGTGACGCCCTCGGCATCGTTGTGCGGTCAGCCGGGCCTGCCCACGAAGGGTTGCAGGTACTTGCTGCTCGATTATCGAGAAATCGAAGGTAAGTGGTTCTGCTCGGGGGGTTTTTCCGCTTATCCACAAGAGCTGTGGATAAGTCTGTGGATGTAACGGGGAGGGGCGCCTCCGAGGCCCGTCGTAGCGCCTTTTACGACAACTTGACGAAGATTTAGTCACGCTAAAAACATCTTGCATTTCAGCATCTTGCAAATTAGGTGAAGTAGCAGTTCACACAATTGACAAACTACCGTCACTTGCCTTGACAGCTTGATGACGCTGTGTAAAACCCTTGCGACGGCCCCGCAAACAGGCTACGGCGGCAGCGTTTACGACGTGGCTGAGGCGGCCAGGCTCAGTACGCCAGGCCCAGCACGGCGGCCATCATCAAGGCGGCCGTCAGCAGCCACAAATAGCACCAGCCGACGCACCAGAATTTCAGCACGGTCATTGGCCAGCCCTGCCGGTAGACCCGTTTCTGCATGATGAGCAGGTAGGCCGGCACCCACAGCACCAGCGCCCACTCCAGCCACACCAGGGGGTGGGTGGCCCAGGCCGCATGCGGTGCCACCCAGCTGGAGAGGGCGTTGATCAATACGCCCAGAAGCACGCTGAGGAACAGGTAGGCGTGGCTGTGCAGCGCCACGATCAGATGCTCCATGTAGAGGCGGCGCCGGAATACGTAGAACAGTTTCAGCAGTAGCGCGAACACCGGGATCATCACGAACATGGTCTGCGGCAGCACGCTGAAGAAATTGCCCAGCAGTCGGTCGAGTGCCTCCTGACGACCGGGTCCGTCATGTTTTACGGCGTACAGGTTGGCTTTGAGATGGCTGACGTCACGCGAGAGTCGTTCATTGAAGAACTCGGGTAGCCACGGGATCTCGATGCGTGACGAACCGGTCAGTGCGGTATCGGGGATCTTCGAATGGAGGTCTTCGCTGGTGGCAGACGATGCGGGCGACGAGGTGTCGGACGGCGGATTCAGCGCCACGTCGCCCAGCGAACCCACCCCCAGCACGAGCAGCCGTTGCGATGCCTGCTGACGCAGTGTGTGTTCGGCCGTATCAAGCGCCTTCTTTGCACTGCCGCCGACCGCCTCGGTCGCCTGGCGCGCCTGCTCGAGGTCCGCCAGTTTCTGCTGCAATGACAGTTTGACTGCGGCCGGGGTGGTGGCGGCGTTGAACGGATTGTCGACGGTCTTGACTGCGCTGTTCGCACCCAGATTGATCTGGGCGTTCATGTTCTCAATGCGCAGGTGGCAGACGAAGAAGGCCAGCACGCACAGCACGAACATCAGCCGGAATGGCGCGATGTAGCGCACCCGCCGACCGCTGAAATATTCCAGCGTAAGGAAACCGGGCTTCAGCAGCAGCGGCGGTAGCGTGTGCACGATGCGTCCGTCGATGTGCAGCAGGGTTTCGACGGTCTCCTCGAGCATGCCGTGTACCGGCTTGAGAACGCTGTGCAAGGACTGGCCGCATGCATGGCAGAACTCGCCCTGCATCGGCACGCCGCAGTTGGCGCAATGCAATCCTTCGTGGCTGGTCAACGGCTTCATGGGCGATTCCAGTGCGGTGCAGCGGGCGATCTTCGCACACGATGCGCCGTGGCAGTCATGTCCGCTGACTCAGCCTGGACGCTGTGATCTTGGCCCGTCGTGGACACCGCTATGCGCGAAAGAACCACGCGCCTCAATGGGTGAATCCGAGCAGGGCGGCGAAGACCAGCGCATACCCGAGCAGAAAGGTATAGCACCAGCCGACGAACAGGTATTTCACGATCGTCATCAGCCAGCCCTGGCGATAGACCCGCTTCTGCATGATCAGCAGATAGACCGGCACCCAAAGCAGCAGCGCCCAGCAGAGCAACTCCAGCGGCGTGGCAGTCCAGGCAGCGTGGGGTAGCAGCCAGCCACGCAACAAGACCAGCGGCATGCCCAGCAGCACGGCGAGAAAGACAAAGGCATGCCCGTGCAGCGCCACGATCAGGTGTTCCATGTACAGACGCCGCTGGAACAGATACACCAGCTTCAACAACAGGGCGAACGCCGGGATCAGGATGAACATGGTCTGCGGCAACACGGCGAACATGCCGGCCAGCAAGCGTTCACGCGCCTCGGCACCGGCCTCCCCGTCGTTGGATATCTCGCTCAGGTTGGCCATCCCCTTGCTGATCGTGCGGTTGAAGCTGGCATTCATGCCCTCGCTGAGCCAGCTCAGGTGCACCTGCTCAGGCTTGAAGTTCCCGTTGTCGACGGTCGGGTTCTCCAGCGGTGCGGCGCCTAGCTGGGCGAGGCGGTGGTTGGCGTGGTCGAACTCGGTGCTCAGTCGTTTCTGCGGCGCGTTTGCGCGAGGTTGCGAGTCCGCTGGCCGCGCGTCGATGTCCTTGCGCATCTGCACGTAGTGGGCGCGCACCGCCTCGGCGGTGGGGTCCTGGGCGAAGTCTCCGGTGCCGGCGCTGGCGGTCGTGTCGATCGAGATGAAGTGGTCCACCGCCAGGTGGCAAACGAAGAAGGCCAGCAGGCACAACACGAACATCAGGCGGAACGGCGCCACGTAGCGCTGACGCCGCCCGGCCAGGTACTCCATGGTGAGGAAGCCTGGCCGGTACAGCAGCGGTGGCAGTGTATGCACGATGCGGCCGTCCACATGAAACACCATGTCGAGGGTGTCCTCGACCATGTGATGCATGGGTCTGACCACGCTGTGGATCGACTGGCCGCATGCCTGGCAGAACTCCCCTTGCATCGGCACGCCGCAGTTGGCGCAAAGCAATCCTTCGTGGCTTGTCAACGGCTTCATGAGCGATTCCAGTGCAGTGCCGCTGGCGATCTTCGCACACGACGCGCGAGCAGTCGTGACTAATGGCTCAGGTAGAATGACCAGCCGTGGAGTCTGCTGTGTCGATGAAACCGTTTCGCCCAGAACGCGCACGCCTGGCGCATGAGATGCGTGCCACCGTGCATCTTGCGCTGCCGTTGATTCTTGCCCAGCTGGCGGCGATCGGCAGCAATGTGATCGATGCCGTACTGGCCGGCCACGTCAGTGCGCACGTACTTGGCGCGGTGGCCGTCGGTGCCAGTATCTGGTCGCTGGCGATTGTCAGCGGTATCGGCATGATGATGGCGGTGCCACCGTCGGTGGCGCAGCTCGATGGCGCTGCTCGCCGGCACGAAGTCGGCGCGGTGTTTCGTCAGGCGCTGTGGCTCGCGCTAGGCATGGGTGTGCTGCTGTGGTTTGCCGTACGCCACGCGGCGCCGCTGATCGATCTGATCGGAGTAACGCCGAGCCTGCGTCATGACGTGCAGGCCTTCCTGCTGGCGATCAGCTGGGGTGCGCCAGCACTGACCTGCTATTTCGCGCTGCGCGGGTTGTCCGAAGGTTTGTCGCTGACCAGGCCGTCGATGTATTTCGGATTTTCCGGACTGCTGCTGCTGGTACCGCTGGGCTATGTGCTGATGTTCGGCAAGCTGGGGTTGGCACCGCAGGGTGCGCATGGTTGCGGTATCGCCACGGCCACCGTGCTATGGCTGGAGATGCTGGGCTTCGGCATCTACGTGCTGTGCCATCGCAATTATCGCGGCCTGGGACTGGTCGATCATTTTGAATGGCCAAACCTGCGGCGTATCGGTGCATTGATGCACATCGGCCTGCCGATGGCGATCACGCTGCTGGCCGAGGCTGGGCTGTTTGTGGCGACGGCGTTGATCATCAGCACGTTGGGTGAGGATGTGATTGCCAGTCATCAGGTGGCCATCAATATTGCTTCGCTGTTCTTCATGATCCCGCTGGGATTGGCGATGGCGATTACGGTGAGGGTCGGCAATGCCGTGGGTCGAGGTGACGAGCGCGGCGTACGCTATGCCGGGTTCTGTGGCATCGGGCTGACGCTGGTGACGCAGCTGTTCTCGGCCGGGCTGATGCTGGGACTGCCGCACTTCATCGCCACGCTGTATACCCACGACCCCAAGGTCATCGGGCTGGCGGCGCAACTCATTGTGCTCGCCGGGCTGTTCCAGTTTTCCGACGGCATCCAGGTCGCCTCCAACGGCGCGCTGCGCGGCCTCAAGGACACCCGCGTGCCGATGGCGATCACCTTGTTCGCCTACTGGATCATCGGCATGCCGGTGGGTTGGTGGCTCGCGTTCCATCAAGGCATGGGTGCGCGCGGCATGTGGATGGGGTTGATCGCCGGCCTGTCGGTGGCCGCGTTGATGTTGTTTATACGGTTCTGGCGCAGCGCGTGGAAACAGCGTTGGCGCCGAGTGTCACTCAGCATGACCGCGCCGGCCTGACCGGCTACGCTTGGCGTTATCACCTTGGAAGAGTTCGCATGATCCCACCACTGCCACCCCGCAAGAACGGCTTCGTTGTTTTTCTGCGCGGCATCAATGTCGTCAGATTGGTGATCATCAACCTGGTGTTCTTCACCGTGCTGTTCTTCGTGACGGTGCTGATTGTCGGCGCGATGAGCGGGAGCCGAGTAGGGCGCGCGCCGCAGAACGACAGCGTGCTGGTGATCAAACCGCAAGGCCAGCTGGTCGAGCAATACAGCATCGAGCCGCTGCAACGGGCCCTGGATAGCCTGTCCGGCAACGAACCGAAACAGGTGCAGCTGCGTGATCTGGTGACGGCGATCGATGCGGCGGCGAAGGACCCGACGATCACCCGCATCCTGCTGTTGCCGGATGAATTGCAGAGTGGTGGTTTCGCCGCGCTGCGCGAAGTCGGCGCGGCACTCGACCGCTTCCGTGCGGCCGGCAAGCCGGTGATCGTATGGGCGGCCAATCTGGACCAGGGTCAGTATTATCTTGCCGCACATGCCGATCGCGTGCTGATCGATCCGCAGGGTGGCGTGATCATCACCGGGCTGGCCAACTACCGACTGTTCTATAAGGACCTGCTCGACAAGCTCGGCGTAGACGTGCATCTGTTCCGCGTCGGCCAGTTCAAGAGCGCGGCCGAACCGTACATCCTCGAGCATGCGTCCACCGAGGCGAAGCAGGCGGACAGTTACTGGATGGGTGGCCTGTGGGATGAATACCTGGCAGAGGTCGCCACGTTGCGCAAGCTGGATCCGGCCACGCTGCGCGCCGACATCGACAACCTGCCGGCAAATATCGCCGGCACTCAGGGCGACCTGGCGCAACTCGCGCTGAACCAGCATCTGGTCGATGGTCTGGCCACCCGCGCCGACCTCATCACGATGATGCGCAAGAGCGGCGTGCCCGCAGGCGACAAGGGCCACAGCTTTCGTCAGATCAACCTCACGCGGTATGTCGCGAGCCTGCCAGGCAACAGCAGTGCGTTCGCGTCGGGCGTGGCGATCGTGGTGGCCGAGGGCGAAATCGCTGGTGGCGAGCGATCGGCCGGCTCGGTCGGCGGTGAATCCACCGCGGCCTTGATCCGCGCCGCGCGCGAAGACAGCAAAACGAAAGCGCTGGTGCTGCGGGTCAACTCCCCCGGTGGCGAAGTGTATGCAGCCGAACAGATTCGGCGCGAGGTGCAACTCACCCGGGAGGCTGGCATTCCGGTCGTGGTATCGATGGGCGATGTGGCAGCCAGCGGCGGCTACTGGATCTCGATGAACGCCGATCGTATCTTCGCCCAACCGAACACCATCACCGGTTCGATCGGCATCTTCGGCTTGTACTACACGATACCCAATACGCTGGCCAAGTTCGGCGTGCAAAGTGACGGCATCGGCACCGGGCCGATGGCCGGTGCATTCGACATTACGCGCCCGCTCGATCCGAATGTCGCGGTGGTGATCCAGGCCATCATCAACAAGGGTTACCATGACTTTGTCGGCAACGTGGCCAAGGCGCGCGGTAAAAACTACGCCGCGGTCGACGCGATCGCGCAGGGCCGCGTGTGGACCGGCCAGCAGGCACTCGATCGCGGCCTCGTCGACCAGCTCGGCAGTTTGCGTGATGCCGTGTCCGATGCGGCCAGCCTGGCCAAGCTGGGTAAGGACTACCCGGTGCGCTATCAGGAGGTTCCACTGGGCGGCTTCGAGCGATTCCTGGTCGGCCTCAACCAGAGCGCCAGCGTGCATGTGATGCAGTCATGGGGTCTTCGTCTGCCCAACTGGTTTGCCCAGTTGTCCGCGCTGGCGCCGGAACTGCAGTTGCTGCGCAATGCCAAGGCCGGGGCCCCGAACGTCTACGCCGATTGCCTGTGCAGTCCTCGCTGAGCCAGTAAGTTGGGG
>JBAPPP010000323.1:0-1529 GCA_049280175.1 Rhodanobacter sp. | reverse complement strand
ATGTCATGGTTGCAGCCAGTGTAGTGCGCGCTACTGAGCTGGCAGTTTTACTTCGGCTTTTTCGGGCCGGCGGCGGGCTTCGGGCGCGAGGTGCTCTGCCCCCTCTCCCTTCGGGAGAGGGCTGGGGTGAGGGTTCGGTGCTCGCGGGAATGCCTACCTCTCGTCACCCGCGAAGGCAGGGGCCCAGCGCTCTGCGCGAGATTGGTTGGGTTGCTGCGATCTGCTGCTTTCTTGCGCACGAAAACCCCACAAGCAACTCGGATGGCGATAAACCAACCAGTCCCACCCCGCAGCCATCCGGCTAGACCCCGACCACAACGCGTAGAATGGGCGGTTGTAGTCTCAAGGCGCGCCCTCATGGCCCTCAACTCCACCATCTACAAAGTCGAACTGCAGATCAGCGACATGGACCGGCATTACTACGCCACCCATGCGCTGACCCTGGCTCGGCACCCCTCGGAAACCGAGGAGCGCCTGATGGTGCGACTGCTTGCGTTTGCGCTCTATGCGGATGACCGGCTGGAGTTTGGCAAGGGCATCAGCGACGAGGACGAGCCGGCGCTGTGGCGCAAGGCATATACGGACGAGATCGAGTTGTGGATCGAGCTGGGCCAGCCGGAGGAGACGCGCATCCGCAAGGCCTGCGGGCGTTCGCGCCAGGTGGTGGTGATCAACTACGGTGGCAATGCGTCGGAAATCTGGTGGAACAAGATCGGCTCTTCGTTGATCCGCAACAAGAACCTCACCGTGCTCGACATTCCCGCGGCCACCGTCACTGAACTCGTCGCGCTGCTGCAGCGTGGCATGCGCCTGCAATGCCTGATCCAGGACGGCCAGCTGCAAATGATGAATGATGCCGACTCGGTAACCGTGGATCCGGTGCGACGCATGGCGCCGCCTGAAATGGTGAGCTGACTGGTTGCATTCCTGATCGAACCGGCACGGTATCCGCCGCTCCATCTGCGCAGGTTTTCCCGGATAATCAGCGGCCGAACCCATCCACTCTTTCACGGAATCACGCCATGCGTTGGTTGTTGTCCCTGCTCGCCCTGCTCGTTCTCGCCGCTTGCGGTGGTACGCCGCAAGCCCACGCCACTGGCCATGTGGACAAGCTCATCACGATCGATCAGAAGGTCGGGACGGGCGCTGAAGCCAAACCGGGCATGGAAGTGCAGGTGCATTACACCGGCTGGCTCTACGACGAAGCCGCCAAGGACAAACACGGCACGAAGTTCGACAGCTCGCTCGATAGCGGCACGCCATTTTCCTTCACGCTAGGTCAGGGCAAAGTGATCGATGGCTGGGATCAGGGTGTGGCCGGCATGCGGGTCGGCGGCAAGCGCACCTTGTTGATACCGGCAGCACTAGGCTACGGCGCTAACGGTGCCGGCGACGACATCCCGCCGAATGCCTCGCTGGTGTTCGATGTGGAGCTGCTGGGCGTCAGCGCGAATTGATTGGTTGTCGTGGACTTCCTGTAGGAGCGCACCCTGTGCGCGAAAAGCCTCAACGCGAACAGGGTGCGGCGT
>JBAPPP010000322.1:0-2577 GCA_049280175.1 Rhodanobacter sp. | reverse complement strand
GAACCGTGCTGCACAGCGCGCCGCGCTCACCGCCGGTTCGCTGGCGCTGCCGCCCGGGCCGCTGGGTTGGCTGACCCTGCTGCCGGAGCTGATTGCGCTCTGGAAGATCCAGGGTCAGATGGTTAGCGATATCGCGTCGGCCTATGGTCGCGAAGCGAGCCTGGGGCGCGAGCAGATGCTGTGGTGTCTGTTTCGGCATACCGCCGCGCAGGCGTTCCGCGATCTCGTCGTGCAGATGGGCGATCGACTGGTATTTCGCCGTATGTCCTATGGCGTCGCGCAGCGTGTGGCGAAGCACATCGGCGTCAAGCTCACCCAGCGCACGCTCAGCGAGGGCATCTCGCGCTGGCTGCCGGTGGTCGGTGCGCTTGGTGTCGGCGCGTATGCGTATTACGACACCGGACAAGTCGCCAGCACCGCGATCGCCTTGTTCAGCGGCGACGTCGTGATGGAAGACGCAGGCGACGAGGCCGCCTCGGAAACCGTCAAACCGGCAGCCCGAAAGAAGGCGCCATCCGTTCGCCGCGCCGTGAACAAGCTGGTCGACCGCGCGGTGACCGGTGCCGCGCGCAAGGTCGCCAAGGTAGCGGCGCGCAAGGCGGCGAGCAAGAAACCGGGCAAGCCGAAAACCAAGTGATCATGCACAGCGAGTGACGCATTGCGGGCTTTGCGGCAAGCTGTCCGCTGGATTGCCGCAGGAGCCGACGCATGAAGCCATGCCATGACCGACCCGTCGCGCTGATTACCGGTGCCGGTCGCCGCGTCGGCGCGGTGATCGCACGCACGCTGCATGCGGCCGGCTACGATCTGGCGTTGCACTATCGTCGTTCGGCGGACGCCGCCCGCGCACTGGCGGACGAGCTTGAGCAGCAGCGCACTGGGAGCACCCTGCTGCTGCAGGCCGAGCTGGCCGAGCTCGATACCTTGCCGCCGCTGATCGACCAGTTGCTGGCCCATTACGGACGGCTCGACGCGCTGGTCAACAACGCATCGACTTTCTATCCCACGCCCCTGGGCAGCGCGACGCCCGCACAGTGGAACGAACTGTTCGCCTCCAACGCGCAGGCACCGTTCTTCCTCAGCCAGGCGGCGATTCCGGCGCTGCGCGAAGCGCGTGGCGGCATCGTCAATCTGGTGGATATCTATGCCGAACGACCTTTGGCAGACCACCCGCTTTACTGCATGGCGAAGGCCGCGCTGGCGGCGATGACGCGTTCTCTGGCGCTGGAACTGGGCCCCGAGGTACGCGTCAACGGCGTCGCTCCGGGCGCGGTGCTGTGGCCCAGCGATGGCAAGGCTTACGCCGATCAACAATCGATGCTGGCACGCACACCGCTACAACGGGCGGGCACGCCGGAAGATGTCGCTGGTGCCGTGCTGTGGCTGTTGCGAGACGCACCATTTGTCACCGGCCAGATCATCCGCGTCGATGGTGGCCGTACGCTGTCGGTGTAAGGACACACCTCGCAGGGTGTCCTTCACCATAGTTACTTCTGCTTGCTGCGGAACGCCTGCTCCAGCAACGCGGAATCGAAACCCATGCTTGCTTCGCCCGCGTCTGCGTAGCGATACAGCACGGCCGCGTAGATACCCTGCAGCGCCGCCTGAATCAGGCTGAGCACGATAAATCCGCTCACCGCCACGATGGCCACCAGCACGATCGCCACGATCGAATGCGTCGCAAACGCAGCAGCAAACAGCACCGCGATTACCAGCATCGCGAACACCATGACCAGACCGAACACCACCCCGATGCCGCCATTGCCGATCAGGTTCTCGCCCCAGCTGCGCTTGAGCAATTCCACGCTGCCCTTGACCGCATCCACCGGACCCACATCCTCGTTGGCCAGGATGGGCACCACCAGGAACGTGGCCACGGTCCAGGCCAGACCAAGGAAGCCGACCACTAGCCGTCCGATCAGGCCCAGCCGTTCCTGGACCATCCGCAACACCAGGCCCACGGTCGCGGCAATCAAGGCGTAGCCCAGGATGCTGGTCAGCTTCGAACGCGCCAGCGCAAAGCCGTCCGCCACGCTGGTCGGCTCACCGTTCAAATGCGCCAACGTCACGCCGGTCAGCGCCGTCTGGAAAAAGATGATCACGAAGTACTGCACCAGATAGAACATGAACATCGCCAGGTAGGTACCTGCCGACATGCGTTGATGCATATCCTGCCCGGCATGCACGCTTCCGAATAACGTCATGCCAATCGGTATCAGAAAGCTTGCCGCCACCAGCAGCGAGCACAGCCCCGACAACAGCGGAAAGATCAACAACGACTTGTCCGAACGCAACACCGTCGCGCTCGCCTGCATCAGTGCCCAGCTACGTGCAAATTTCCCAGCCATGCGTGCCCCCTCATCCGTGGATTGTGTAGTGGTCTTTCTAACACTAGCCGATAGCGCACGACAGTGCAGCGCGGGCGAGATTTTCCAGTGAGCTGCGCACGATATGTGGGAGCGAACTCAGTCGCGATGCCTTGCTGTGGGTTTGTGGGTTTGTGGGTTTGTGGGTTTGTGGGTTTGTGGGTTTGTGGGTTTGTGGGTTTGTGGGTTTGTGGGTTTGTGGGTTTGTGGG
>JBAPPP010000321.1:0-2633 GCA_049280175.1 Rhodanobacter sp. | reverse complement strand
GGGCATCGCTGCGCTCACCCCAACCTACATAGACTGCGGATACGGAAACAGCTTTACCAGCGGAACCGACAGACCATCGTCACCGACCACGCGGCAATGCGTGCGGTCGAGCTGGCGCGGTTCGTCGACGCCGCAGCTGTGCGCGATGATGCCGACCTCGTGCATCAGGTTGGTGGCGTAGTGGTAGACGCGCTCGCTCTTGTCGGCGACAACGAGACCGCGCTGCAGTTTCGGGTTCTGCGTGGTGATGCCGGTGGGACAGGTATTGCGGTTGCATTGCAGTGACTGGATACAGCCGAGCGCGAGCATGAAGCCGCGCGCGGAATTGACGAAGTCGGCACCGATCGACAGCGCCCACGCCACGTCGTACGCGGTGATGCACTTGCCCGAGCAGATCACCTTGATGCGTTCGCGCAGCCCCCTGACGATCAGCATGTCGAGCAGCGCCGGCAACGCTTCGCGCAGCGGCAGACCGACGCCTTCCATCAGCGTCTGCGGCGCGGCGCCGGTGCCACCTTCGGAGCCGTCAACGATGATGAAGTCCGGCGCGCTCTGGATGCCGCGTTTGGCGATCTCATCGCACAGGTCACCGATCCATTCCACGCCGCCGAATACGGCCTTGAAGCCGACCGGCTTGCCGGTGAGATCGCGGATGTGCCGGATCGCGTCCATCAACTGCTGCACGTTGCCGATATCCAGATGGCGGTTCGGACTTTGCGAGTCCTGGCCCATCGGGATGCCGCGGATCGCCGCAATTTCCGCGGTGACCTTGGCCGCCGGCAGCAAACCGCCCATGCCGGGCTTGGCGCCCTGCCCCAGCTTGATGCTGACCATCTTCACCTGCTTGTTCGCGCAGATGGCCAGCAGTTTTTCGTCGTCGAGCTTGCCGTCGGGGGTGCGCACGCCGTACTTGGCGGTGCCGATCTCGAACACGATGTCGCAGCCACCTTCGAGGTGGTAAGGCGCCAGGCCACCCTCGCCGGTATCCATCCAGATCCCGGCCTTGGCGGCGCCGCGCGCAAGCGCACGTACCGCCGGCGCCGACAGCGCGCCGAAACTCATGGCCGAGATATTGAAGAACGGCGCATGGCTGTATGGCTCACGCGCATACGGGCCAATCGTCACCGGCACCGGCTCGACATGCTCCTCGCCCAGCGCGGGAAACGGCGCGTTGACGAAGAACGGTACGCCCTCGCCGCGCAGATCACGGCTGGACCCGAATGCGTTGGTGTTGTCGACGTTCTTCGCGGCGCGGTATACCCAGGTGCGCTCGGCGCGATTGAACGGCATCTCCTCGCGATCGCTGGAATACAGGTACTGACGGAAGAATTCGCCCAGATGCAGGAACCAGTAGCGGAAGTGCCCGATCACCGGGAAGTTGCGCAATACTGAATTGGCCGTCTGGTTGCGATCGATCACCCAGGTCACCAGCACCACCACCACGGCCAATGCCAGCAGCAACAGTAGAATGGCCGTGCCGGTCTCCACTGCCACGACCACCCAGTGCGCAAAACCCGTCGATTCCATCGGTGTTCTCCTTTGCGGTATCAATCGCCCTGCTGGCGTCTATAGGTTTCGAGCAAGGTAGCGGCGAAGGCAAAGCCTATCGCATCACGACGGTATCGACGCCGATGCTCACAACTCGATACGCAAGCGTTTCGCCGCACGCACTGCCTTGGCCACCGCTTCATCCAGCGTATCGGCACGGGCCAGCGTCACCGCCATACGTCGTCGGCCCTTCACGGCCGGCTTGCCGAATATCCGCAATTGCGTGTCCGGCTCGGCCAGCGCATCGGCCACATGGTGGTATCTCGGGGCCGCGCCGTCGCCTTCGACGAGCACCGCGCACGAGGCCGACGGTCCGTATTGACGGATCACCGGGATCGGCAGACCAAGGATCGCCCGCGCATGCAGCGCAAACTCGGACAACTCCTGCGAAATCATGGTGACCAGTCCCGTGTCATGCGGGCGCGGACTGACCTCGGAGAAGATCACCTGATCGCCCTTGATGAAGAACTCCACACCAAACACCCCCCAGCCGCCCAACGCCTCGGTGACTGCGGCGGCCTGTCGCTGCGCCTCGGCCAGCGCGACCGCGCTCATCGGCTGCGGTTGCCATGATTCGCGGTAGTCACCATCTTCCTGGCGATGACCAATGGGCGCGCAGAAGCTGACACCATCGGTATGCCGCACGGTCAGCATGGTGATCTCGTAATCAAAGGCGACGAAACCTTCGACGATCACCCGGCCCTTGCCGGCGCGACCACCGGATTGCGCGTATTCCCATGCATGCTGCAGTTCGGCGGCATGGCGCACCACGCTCTGACCCTTGCCGGACGAACTCATCACTGGCTTGATCACGAACGGATAGCCGATCGCCGCAGCCGCCGCGAAATACCCTGCTTCGTCATCGCAAAAGCGGTATGGCGAAGTCGGCAGCTTCAATTCCTCGGCAGCGAGCCGACGGATACCTTCGCGATCCATCGTCAGCCAGGTCGCGCGAGCGGTCGGAACCACCCGCTGCCCTTCCTTCTCCAGCTCGATCAGCGTTGGCGTATGGATCGCCTCGATCTCCGGCACCACCAGGTCGGGTTTCTCCAGCTCGATCACCGCGCGCAATGCCTTGCCATCGA
>JBAPPP010000320.1:0-18094 GCA_049280175.1 Rhodanobacter sp. | reverse complement strand
ACGTACGGCTTCTTCGGCAACAGGTTGAAATTCGTTGCTGCTTACGCCAAGTACTCGACCGACCTGTTCGGCGAGATTCACGATACCTATTTCGACATCGTCTACAACTTTGACGGTTACCTCAAAGGCCTTCAGCTGCGCGATCGGTGGGAAGTCTCCTCAGGCGGTACGGGTAACTTGAACCCGGGCAACCGATCGTCCACCCACAACCGCGTGATGGTCAGCTACAAGTTCTGATCATGTCTGCGACTGCTGATCCCGCAGTACCGAATCGAGCCGATGCCTCCGGTGTCGCATTTCGATGCACGCGATAGCCGGCAGGTAGTTCCTCACAGAAGACGAATCATCCCGTATTCTCGTCAACGCCGCCATCTCGTTCCGGCATTCTCAATGCCCTCCACGGAAGGATAGACACTGCATGACAGATTCCTTGAACGCACGCGCGGTCTCCGTCAAAGATACTCGCCGGCGTGTCCTCGCCATTGTTGGAGCATCCTCCGGTAATTTGGTCGAGTGGTTCGATTTCTACGTCTATTCCTTCTGCGCCATTTATTTTGCGCCAGCATTCTTCCCCAACGGTGACCGCACCACCCAGTTACTGAACACCGCTGGCATTTTCGCTGCAGGGTTTCTGATGCGACCCATCGGCGGCTGGCTGTTCGGGCGAATTGCCGACAAACAAGGTCGCAAGAAGTCGCTGCTCATCTCGGTCTTGATGATGTGTGGCGGGTCGCTGGTGATTGCTGTGCTGCCTACCTACGCCCAGATTGGCGCTGCAGCCCCAGTGTTACTGCTGCTAGCGCGCTTGCTTCAAGGGCTATCGGTCGGTGGTGAATATGGGACAAGCGCGACGTACATGAGTGAAGTCGCCATCAAGGGCAGGCGCGGCTTTTTTGCATCGTTTCAGTATGTCACGCTGATCGGCGGACAACTGTGCGCTCTTCTCGTGCTGATGATTCTTGAGCGGACGCTCTCGACCGAGGAACTGAAGGCTTGGGGATGGCGTATTCCATTCGTCGTCGGTGCCGCTGCCGCACTCATTGCGGTCTATCTGCGCAAATCGCTGGACGAAACTACAACGGAGCAATCCCGGCGGCAAAAGGAGGCAGGAACGCTGAGCGGCCTGTGGAAACACCGCAAGGCGTTCTTCACTGTGGTCGGCTTCACCGCGGGCGGCTCGCTCATCTTCTACACCTTCACCACCTACATGCAAAAATATCTGGTGAACACCGCCGGAATGCAGGCGAAAACAGCTAGCAGTGTCATGACCGGAGCGCTGTTCGTTTTCATGTGCATGCAACCGCTGTTCGGTGGGCTATCCGACCGAATAGGCCGGCGCAAATCCATGCTGTTGTTCGGTTTCCTGGCGACCGTCTGCACGGTTCCGCTGCTGCACGCGCTCAAGGGTGTTGTCGATCCATTCGCCGCATTCGCTCTGGTTACCGGTGCCCTCGCGATTGTCAGCTTTTACACGTCGATAGCTGGCCTGATCAAGGCAGAGATGTTCCCGCCGGAAGTTCGCGCATTGGGCGTGGGTCTTTCCTATGCAGTGGGCAATGCGGCATTCGGAGGCACGGCAGAGTACGTTGCCTTGTGGATGAAGCAGGCGGGCACCGAGACTACGTTCTTTTGGTATGTCACCGCGTTATGCGCGATTTCCTTCCTCGTGTCTTTCAGCATGAAGGACACGTCCAAAGTAGGCTATCTCCGCGACGAGCCCTAATTGCATCGTCAAAATCTCTCTTGAATCAATGAAACCGGGGACGATAAAACGCCATGAGAGGCTATGTAGGAGCGCGCAGGAGCGCTCCTACTGGATGGCGGACGGATTCAGCGGGATGCCGACACGCACGTGCAGTCCATGACCAAACGCCGAATCGAGCAGTTCGATTCGCGCATCGTGAAGTTGTGCCGCGCGCTTGACGATGTTCAGGCCCAGGCCGTGGCCATTGCTGGGCTGCTTGTCTTCGCGGTGGAAGCGGTCGAACACGATTTCGCGACGCTCGGCAGGAATACCCGGGCCGTCATCACTGATGTCGATGACCGCCATCAGCGGCAACTTGCGTAGCGCCACTTCTACCTGGCCATTCGGTTCGACGTAGCGCAGTGCGTTCTCGATGAGGTTGCGGAACATCGCGGACAGTGCTGCTTCATGCCCCAGCACGGGCAACTGCGGAACATCGTGTACGAGGCTTAGCTCGACGCCTTTCTCGATGATCAGCGGCGCCAGCTCTTCGATCACGTCGGTGGCGATCGCTACCAGATCCAGGCTGACACGCTGATTGGCGGCGGCGCCTGCCTCCAGCGTTGCCAATGCGAGAATCTGTTCGATACGTCGTGCCAGCCGGGTCAGACTCTGCTGCGCGCTTTTCAGCGCCGACTCGACGTCCTGCGGCGCACCGGCGATGGCAGCGCTCTCCAGGTGGATCATGGTTGCCGTCAGCGGCGTGCGCAGCTCGTGCGCCACATCGGCGTTGAAGCGGTGTTCGCGTTCGATCGCGTCTTCCAGTCGCTCGAACTGCTGGTTCAAGGTGCGGATCAGTGGTTTGAGTTCGGGTGGCGTATCGCCGATCGCCACCGGTTGCCGACTGCCCGGCGTGCGCTCATCCAGTGACTTGGTCAGGGACTTCAACGGACGCAAGCCTCTGCGCACGGCCAGGCTGACCAGCAGGGCCAGCAGGGGCAGGCCGATCAGCAGCGGCAGGCTGTGTTCGAGGATCAGTCCGCGGGTGATGTCCTGTCGGTTGTCGTAGCGCTCGCCGATGCGAATCACCAGGTTGGCGCGATTCTGCAGCGTGAAAATCCGCCAGCGGTGATCCTCATGCAGGATGTCGCGAAAGCCCATGTCCGCAGCTGTCGGCGGCGGTAGATCCTCCAGGTTCGCGGTCGCGACGATCAGCTGCCGCTGTGGCCCATAGGCCTGGAATCCCACCTCAGGTTCATAGTTATGGCGATGCACGGAGACCACCATCGCCTGACTGACCGGCAGCGGCGTACCCGCAGCGGTGACGGCGCGGGGTTCATGCTGGGCCATCGCATCGCTGTGCTCGATAAGAATGCCAAGCGTGCGGCCTGCCTGGGCCAGGCGACCGTCCAGCAGCTCGTTCATTTCCCTCGATTCGCGCTGGTAGCTCAGGATGCCGAGCGGGATCAGCACGATGACCATGACGGTGATGATCAGCCCGGTCAGTCTAGTGCGCAGGCTGACCGGCTTCATTTCGGTTCCCGCGGAATCATGTAGCCGACGCCACGCACCGTATGGATGACGTCCGGGCTCAGCTTGCGCCGCAACCAATGCACCTGGACTTCCAGCGCGTTGCTTTCCACGTTGGTATCCAGGCCATAGACGGAATTTTCCAGGCTTTCGCGTCGAACGATGCGCCCGGCGCGTTCCATCAGCACGCGCAGCAGGGCGAACTCCCGGCGTGTGAGAACGACGCGGTTGCCGCGAAAATCCACCTCGGACGTGGCGAGGTTCAAGCGCAGGCCACCGGCCTCGACCACGCTGTCGGCCAGGCCCTGCGCGCGACGTGTGAGCGAACGAATGCGTGCCGCCAGCTCTTCCAGATGGAACGGCTTGATCAGGTAGTCATCGGCGCCCAGATCGAGCCCGCGAATGCGCGTCTCCAGCGCATCCCGCGCGGTCATTACCAAAACCGGCGTTTTGATCCCCATGCGTCGTGCCTCGGCCAGCACTTCGAGGCCATCCTTGTCAGGCAGGCCGAGGTCGAGCAGCACCAGGTCGGCGGTTTGGTCGCGCAACGCGAGCGTCGCTTCGCGGCCGTTACGCAGCCAGGTCACCGCATAGGATTGATGTTCCAGGGCGATGCGGATCGCGTCGCCGAGCTGGGCATCATCTTCCACAAGCACGATGTGCACGTTGGGTCACCTGTCGTCAGCAAGCGGGACCATGACGCTCGCCCAAGGCAAACGGTAGGTTCCGATATCGATCATCTTCCGCTGTCGATCATCCCTGGCAATGCTTAAGGTGAAATTACGTCGTTCGCAAGCGGCCGCCTTAACACGATGCCAATGCAGCCCTGGGTTCCAGCTAATCCGCGCAGTCAGCGATCCAGCGTCGCACCGGTCAACAACCCCCGTGCCAGCATGCTGCACTGGCGCCGATACAGGAGCAGCTGCCATTGCCGGCCGCCCACCTGTCGCCACAGTACTGCCGAGCGCACGGCTGCCAGCAGGTTCGCGCGCACTTTTTCCACGACGGCAGGTTGTTGCAGTTGTTGCGGGTTGCCGCTCACCATGACCCGCGGTTTCAGCGTGGACAGCGTGGACGCATACAATTCGGCCAGCCGGCCGATGACCTGCGCCGAACCCTGGCCGAAGTGCTCGACCTGGCGTTGCGCCGCAACGATGCCTTGCTGAAGTTTGCCAAGCAACTCCGGCCGCCCCGACAGGCTGCGTTCCAGCCGCATCACGGTCACCACCATCTTGGTCACTGACATATCGCGATCGCTTTCATCGAGTTGTGCGATCAAGCTGCGCAGCCCGAGCCGCAGGCCCGAAATATTGCCGTAGACGCCGACGACTGAAGGCGCGTCGATGCGGAATACGCTGGCCACGCTGGCCTCCATCGTGGCTTCATCGCAGCTGCCCTCATTGGCCAGCTGCTGCGCCAATGCACAGGCCTGGAACAGGCCGGCAAGGGCGAGCACGCGTTCTTCATTCATGGCAAAGGTTTCAAACACGGGGTCGCGGTTATCCTGTCGCAGAGGTGAATGTGGGAGAGGGTGTGAATGCTGGCAGCAGGCCGCCGTAGGGTGCGTCGGTAGCGGCGATCACGGCGCCGCCAAGACAGACCTCGTCATCGTAGAAGACTACGGACTGCCCGGGGGTGACGGCGCGTTGCGGTTCGTTGAAGCGTACCTCAAGGCCGTGCTCCAGGACGGTGACAAGACAGCTCTGATCGAACTGGCGGTAGCGGGTCTTGGCGGTGCAGCGGAACTCGTTGGCCGGCGCGGCACCGGCGACCCAGGTAGGCGTCTCGGTTTGCAGTCGCTGCGAATACAGCCAGCGGTTTTCGCCGCCCTGCGCGATATACAGTACGTTGGCAGGCACATCCTTGCCGACCACATACCAAGCCTCGCCGCTGGCGCCGTGGCGGCCGCCGATACCCAGCCCGTTGCGCTGGCCCAGCGTGTAGTACATCACGCCCTGATGCTCGCCGATCAGCTCGCCGGCAGGGGTGCGCATCTCACCCGGGCGGGCCGGGATGTACTGGCCGAGAAAGCTGCGGAAATCGCGCTCGCCGATGAAACAGATGCCGGTGGAGTCTTTCTTCGCATGCGTGGGCAAGGCGGCTTCACGGGCCAGTTCTCGCACACGGGGCTTTCCCATCCCGCCGAGCGGAAACAGCGTGGCGGCGAGTGCATGTTGTCCGAGCGCATGCAGGAAATAGCTCTGGTCCTTGGCCATGTCCACCGCGCGCAGCAGGCGATACAGGCCGTCGCGGCAATCGACGCGGGCATAGTGGCCGGTCGCGATTTTTTCCGCGCCCAGTGCGTGGGCCTCGTCCAGAAACGTCTTGAACTTGATCTCGCGGTTGCACAGCACGTCGGGGTTCGGCGTGCGCCCGGCGCGGTACTCGGCAAGGAAGTGCTCGAATACACCGTCCCAGTAGGCGCCGGCGAAATTGCGCGCATGGAATGGAATGCCAAGCCGGCCGCAGACGGCCACGGCGTCCTTGCGGTCGGCGTCGGTAGTGCAGGGACCGCTGCGCTCGTCTTCCTCCCAGTTCTGCATGAACAGGCCTTCGACCTGGTAGCCGGCCTGTTGCAGCAACAGCGCCGCCACCGAGGAGTCGACGCCACCGGAGATGCCGAGCATCACTTTGCCGGGAGCGGTGTTCATGCGCTGCCAGCGTCGGGGAGATAGTCCAGCGTGCTCAGCGGCAACCGTTGACCGGCCAGCCAGGCATCAATGCTGAGCAGCACCAGCGGGCTGCGCAGGCGCTCGCCGAGCGCGGCGACCTCGCCGCGGGTCAGCCACAGCGCACGCCGGATGCCGTTATCGAGTGGGCGTGCCGCATCGTGGGTTATGGCGCGTGCGGCGAAGCTGAAACGGACTACCGCATCGCCATGCTCGGTGCTGCGCCATTGGTGCACGCCGATAAGGTGCTGCAGTTCGACCGTCCAGCCGGTCTCTTCCAGCGTTTCGCGCACGGCGGCAGCGACGAGGCTTTCGCCGTCGTCCAGATGGCCTGCCGGCTGGTTATAGGCCAGCCGCCCGTTCACTTCTTCCTCGACCATCAGATAGCGATCGCCGTCGGCGACCACGCAGGCCACGGTAACGCGCGGGCGCCAGATGTCGGTGGTGGGATTATCGGTGCTGGAAAGGGGGGCGGCCATCAGGTTAGGCAAGAGAGTCGGCACGGGGCACTGGAAAAGCGGCCATTGTGCCATCACCTGTAGTGACGGTCGTTGCCAAGAGCGCGTTTGTGATCCCCCGGATCTCGGCGCGGGCCACCGAAGAGATCGTAATCAGGCCCCAATGTGGTGCATCCACGGCGGCGTATACTTCGTATCAGAGATCGAATAGCAAGAAACCATGGCCCACGAATCCGAACACGAGCAAGACAACGGCCGCGGACTGGCACTGGAAACCGCCAAACCGGAGGTGGCGCGTCCCCCATTGTTTCAGGTACTGCTGCTGAATGACGACTTCACCCCGATGGACTTCGTGGTCGAGGTGTTACGCGGTTTTTTCAACCTGGACCAGGAACAGGCGGTGCAGGTGATGTTGCATGTACATACCCGTGGCAAAGGCGTATGTGGTGTATTTACGCGGGAAGTAGCCGAGACCAAGGTAACCCATGTGAACGAATATTCACGCTCCCATCAGCATCCGTTGTTGTGCACTATGGAAAAGCTCTGAGCGACCCCATTTTGTGCTCATTGCGGCGCTGAAGGCCGCTCACTTTTAAGCGGAGATGATCCGAATGTTCAGCAAGGATCTGGAAGTCACCATCGGCCATTGCTACAAGCAGGCCCGCGAGCAGCGCCACGAGTTCATGACCGTGGAGCACCTGCTGCTGGCGCTGACCGAAAACCAGTCGGCACTGGGCGCCTTGCGCGCCTGTGGCGTGGATTTGCCACGCTTGTCGACCGAACTCGAGCGGATCATCGCCGAAACCGTGCCGGTACTGCCGCACGGCGACGAACGCGATACGCAGCCCACGCTGGGTTTCCAGCGGGTGTTGCAGCGTGCCGTGTACCACGTGCAGTCCTCGGGCCGAAAGGAAGTCACTGGCGCGAATGTGCTGGTGGCGATCTTCGGCGAAAAGGACTCCCACGCGGTGTATTTCATGCATCAGCAGGAAATCACCCGGCTCGACGTGGTCAATTACATCTCGCACGGCATCGCCAAGATCGGTGACGAACCGGCCGCGGGTGCGGCCGGCGGAAGCGAGCGCGAATCGGAGGAGGGCGGCGAGCCGAAGGGCAATCCGCTGCATGAATTCGCCAGCAACCTCAACGAGCTGGCGCTGGAAGGCAAGATCGATCCACTGATCGGGCGCGCCGACGAGATCGAGCGCACGATCCAGGTGCTGTGCCGCCGACGCAAGAACAACCCGCTTTACGTCGGCGATGCCGGCGTGGGCAAGACCGCCCTGGCCGAAGGCCTGGCCAAGCGCATCGTCGATGGCGAGGTGCCGGAGGTGCTGGAAGGCGCCACCATCTGGTCGCTTGACCTTGGCTCGCTGGTCGCCGGCACCAAGTATCGCGGCGATTTCGAGAAGCGCCTCAAGGGCGTCATCGCCCAGCTGAAGAAGCAGCCAGGCGCGATCCTGTTCATTGACGAAATCCATACCATCATCGGTGCCGGTTCGGCGTCCGGTGGCACCATGGACGCCAGCAATCTGATCAAGCCGATGCTCGCTTCCGGTGAGCTGCGCTGCATCGGTTCGACCACGTTCCAGGAATACCGCGGTGTGTTCGAGAAGGATCGCGCGCTGGCGCGGCGCTTCCAGAAGATCGACGTCGTCGAGCCGACCGTGGCCGACAGCATCGAGATCCTGAAGGGTCTGCGTTCGCGCTTCGAGGAACATCACCACGTTGCCTATACCAACGAGGCGCTGAAGGCGGCAGTGGACCTGTCGGTCAAGCACATTCCCGACCGTCTGCTGCCGGACAAGGCGATCGATGTGATCGACGAGGCCGGCGCGCGCCAGCGTTTGTTGCCGCAGGATCAGCGCACGGGCAAGGTGGATGTGACCGAGGTCGAGTACATCATCGCCAAGATGGCGCGCATTCCGGCCAAGCAGGTGTCCGCATCGGATCGCGACGTGCTGCGCAATCTGGAACGCAACCTCAAGATGGTGGTGTTTGGCCAGGATCCGGCGATCGAGGCGCTCGCCGCCTCGATCAAGATGGCTCGTTCGGGTCTCGCCGATCCGTCCAAGCCGATCGGCTGCTTCCTGCTGGCCGGCCCCACTGGCGTTGGCAAGACCGAGGTAACCAAGCAGCTCGCCATGCAGCTTGGTATCGAAATGATCCGTTTCGACATGTCCGAGTACATGGAAGGTCATTCGGTGTCGCGGCTGGTCGGTGCGCCCCCGGGCTATGTCGGTTTCGACCAGGGTGGCCTGTTGACCGAGGCGGTGACCAAGCATCCGCACGCGGTATTGCTGCTGGATGAGATCGAGAAAGCCCATCCGGATGTGTTCAACATCCTGCTGCAGGTGATGGATCGCGGCGTGCTGACCGACACCAACGGTCGCGAGGCGAACTTCAAGAATGTGGTGGTGGTGATGACCACCAACGCTGGTGCGGCGCTTGCTTCACGGCGCAGCATGGGTTTCGTCGAGCAGAAGCATGAGTCGGACGCGATGGAAGTGATCCGCCGCATCTTCACGCCGGAGTTCCGCAACCGGCTGGACGCAGTCATCCAGTTCCGTGCGCTCGATTTCGAGCACATCCTGCGCGTGGTCGACAAGTTCCTGATCGAGCTGGAAAGCCAGCTGACCGAGAAGCACGTGAGTCTGGACGTGGATTCCGATGCCCGCCGCTGGTTGGCCGAGCACGGTTTCGATCCGCAGATGGGCGCACGGCCGATGGCGCGGGTGATCCAGGAGAAGGTGAAGCGTGCGTTGGCCGACGAGCTGCTGTTCGGCAAGCTTGCCGACGGCGGCCAGGTGCGCCTCAGCGTGCAGGATGGCGAACTAAAGGTCGACTGTGAGACGCTCGAAAAGCTGCCGGCGGTAGTCGAACCGGGCTGAGCTGCTGTGCTCCTCCCCCTGCTCGCCCCGAAGAAGGGACTCCCTTCGGTCGCAGGGGGAAGTTGGGTGGGGGGCTTTTGATCCATCCCCCGACAGGAAACCCCAGGCACACCCAAACGAAAGGCGGCGCATTGCGCCGCCTTTCGTTTCAACACCCATCGAATCTGTCCCACTGCGCACCAGCGCTGCTGGATCGTGACCCGACTTACTTCATCCCCACTTACTTCATGCGGTACGTGATACGACCCTTGCTCAGGTCGTACGGGGTCATTTCGATCTTGACCTTGTCGCCGGTGAGGATGCGAATGTAATGCTTGCGCATGCGGCCAGAGATGTGGGCGATGATGACGTGCCCGTTCTCCAGTTGCACACGAAACATGGTGTTGGGCAAGGTCTCCTGGACCGTGCCTTCCATTTCGATGACGTCGTCTTTGGCCATGTGTTCCGGGGTTCACGCGCAGCCGTCATGGCTGCGTAAGCCGTCGAGTATGCCATGGATGAGCGTTTGGTTAAAGAATCATCAAGCAATCGATCAGGCGAAATGTTCATCCAGCTTGCGCCGGATCTCCTGCTCGACCATGCCCTTCAGCGGTGCCAGCATCATCCCCAGCTCCGCATTGACCTGAATCGCTTCGCTGCCGACGGCGATCGTGCCACTGACCCCGGGTCGCGAAAATCGCAGGGTATCCCCTTGCCACTGCCCATCCATGCCGAATTTTTCGCGCATCCGTGCGGCAACCTTGTCGACCACGGCACGAGCCTCGGGGATCGACAGCTGGTGCGGACGGCGGATATCTATTTTCGGCATGACAGGCTCCTGACGTAAACGGCGCATCTTAATGCTTATGAGGAGCTGGCTTATGAGGAGCTGGCTTATGACGAGCCGGCTTAAGAGGGGCCTGCTCAAGAGGTAAGGCCTATGAAGTGCGGCCAAGAAAGTGCGAGACAACGAAGGACGCGCCAATCCAAGCACTGGGCCCTCCATAGAGCGAGACGTGACGGGCTGCATGTTAGAGTTTCGGGGTCTATCGACCGGTTCACCCATGCGCATCGAATTTCCCAATGCGGCCCGCGAGGATTTCCATTGGACACAGGCGCAGCTGCGCATAGGCAGCGCGCCCGACAATGACCTCGTACTGGCCGCCGGCCAGGCCGCACCCCAGCATCTACGGATCCAGCAGGATCGCCGCGGCTGGATCTTGCAGGTTTTGCCGTCGGCCGACCGTATCCACGTCAATGCGCGACCGGTGCGCGAGCGGGCATTATTGCGTGCCGGCGACGTAGTCAGCGTAGGCGATTGCCGCATGCTGCTGCGCGCCGATCAGGATCCTGCCGCGAGGTCACCGCTGAGCGTGTCAGAACAGGGGCGCTGTACGGTGGCACTGCGTGCCGTGGCTGGCCCGCTGTCTGGCAGAGTGCTGTCGCTGCAGGATAGTCTGGAACTGGGGCCGCAGGGCCGCTGTCCGCTGGAGTTGCCGCAGGGCGACGTCGCCTCGCTGCGTATTTTCTGGCAAGACGGTCAGCTGCTACTGGAAGTCACCCAGTTGTCCGAGCGCCATCCTTTGCGGGTCAATGGCGTCATCGTGCAAAAGTTGGCCTTGCAGCCCGGTGATCAGATCGGTCTGGCCAAGCATCGCTTCGTGGTCGACGCGCCGGGGATGGAGCTCGAGCCCGAGATTGTCATGCCAGAGCCAGAGCCCGTGCATCTGCCGGAAGAAGCGGCAGGGCCGACCGGTGAAGTCTGGTGGCTGATCGTCACCGCCGCCGTGCTGGCACTGGGCATTGCGCTGGTGCTGTTGATCCGGTTCTGAGGGCTTGTCCAAATTTCTTTCTTGGATCACCAGTTGGATCACCAGAAAGTAAGGCGCGCACCACTTTGCTCCTCCCCCTGCTGGCAGGGGGAGGCCGGGAGGGGGTAAAGCTTTTGACCTTCTTGGCGAAGAGCGACCCCACACCAACCCTCCCCTGCGAGCAGGGGAGGGAGTGCTTCGAGGCTACGAGGAAAGAGCTGCCTCGATCGATTTGCATGTGCAGTTGACCACCCCATGCTGCGCCGCGCCATAATGCGTTGAACACCTTGACGGGATGCAATGGCACGTGAGCAGAGTCTGGAATTTCAGCGCCGGTCCGGCGGCGTTGCCGCAGGTTGTACTCGAGCGCGCCCAGCGCGAAATGCTGGACTGGAACGGCAGCGGTGCCTCGGTGATGGAGCAGTCCCATCGCGGCAAGCGCTTCATCGAGATGGCCGCGCAGACTGAAGCCGATCTGCGCACGTTGCTGGCGATCCCCGCTGACTACGCCGTGCTGTTTCTGCAGGGAGGCGCCACCCAGCAGTTTGCGCAGATCCCGATGAATCTCGCCGGCGAAGGCGACAGCGCCGATTACATCGACAGTGGCCACTGGAGCGAGAAGGCGATCAGCGAGGCGTCGTCGTATGTGCGCGTCAACGTGGCCGCCAGCGGCAAGGCCGAGCATTACCTCAGGCTACCTGCGCGCGACAGCTGGCACCTCGATCCGCATGCAGCCTATGTGCATTACACGCCGAACGAGACAATTCACGGCGTGGAGTTTCATGAGATTCCGGATGTCGGTGCGGTCCCGCTGGTGGCGGACATGTCGTCGAATATCCTGTCCGGGCCGCTGGATGTGTCGCGCTATGGGCTGATTTATGCCGGTGCGCAGAAAAACATCGGTCCGTCGGGCCTGGTGGTGATGATCATCCGCCGCGATCTGCTGCAACGAGCCAGCCGGCCGATGGCGCGGATTTTTCGCTATGCCGAGCAGGCCGCGAACGATTCGATGCTCAACACGCCGAACACCTGGGGCTGGTATCTGGCCGGGCTGACGTTCCAGTGGCTGAATGCGCTGGGCGGCCTCACCGTCATGGCCGAGCGCAATCGCGCCAAGGCCGAGCTGCTGTATCGGACGATCGACGGATCGGACGGCTATTACCGCAACCCGATCGATCCGTCCGCACGCTCGCGCATGAATATCCCATTCACCCTGCACGACAGCGCGCTGGATGCTGCCTTCCTCAAGGAATCGGAAGCGGCCGGCCTGCTGGCACTGAAGGGTCACAAGGCGCTGGGTGGCATGCGCGCCTCGTTGTACAACGCGGTACCGCTGGAGGCTGTCGAGGTGCTGACGGCATTCATGCGGGAGTTCACGCGTCAGCACGGCTGATCGAACGGCCGCGGCAATTTTCAGGCAAGATACCCATGCATCATTTGGACTTCTTTACTTCCAGGCGGCTAGCAGTATGAGTGACCCGAAGACCTCGCTGAGCGAAATGCGCGAGCGCATCGACAGCATTGACCGGCAGATCCAGCAGCTTATTTCCGAGCGTGCGAATCGCGCGCAGGAAGTGGCCAAGGTAAAAGGCGAGGGACTTTCGGCGATCGACTATTACCGCCCGGAGCGCGAGGCGCATGTGTTGCGCATGGTGGTGGATCGCAACGACGGCCCGCTGTCCGATACCGAAATGGTGCGGTTGTTCCGCGAGATCATGTCCTCGTGCCTGGCGCAGGAAGACCCGCTGAAGATTGGCTTTCTCGGCCCGGAAGGCACCTTCAGCGAGCAGGCCGTGCGCAAGCACTTCGGCCACGCTGCCTACGGCCTGCCGCTGGGCAGCATCGAGGAAGTGTTTCAGGAAGTCGCTGCCGGCCATGCGGATTTCGGCGTGGTGCCGGTGGAAAACTCCGGCCAGGGCATGATCCAGGTAACGCTGGACATGTTCCTCACCTCGGCGGCGACGATCTGCGGTGAAGTGGAGCTGCGCGTCCACCAATGCCTGCATTCGCAGCTGGGAAAACTTGAAGACGTGAAGCGCGTCTATGCCCACGCGCAGTCGCTGCAGCAATGCAAGACCTGGCTGCGCATCAACCTGCCGGGCGTCGAATGCATCGCGGTGGGCAGCAATGCCGAAGCAGCCCGAATGGCGCGGCATGCGGACGATAGCGCGGCGATTGCCGGCGAGACCGCCGGGAAAATCTACGGGCTCAAGACCGTGGCGCAAGGCATCGAGGATCGCGCCGACAACACCACGCGCTTCCTGGTGATCGGCCGTTCGCTGTTTCCGCCATCCGGCAACGATCGCACCTCGCTGTTGATCACCGTCAACGACAAGCCGGGCGCGCTATACGATGTGCTCAGCCCGTTCGCCAAGCACGGCGTCAGCCTGAACCGGATCGAGTCGCGGCCGGCGCACACTGGCAAGTGGCAGTACGCGTTCTTCATCGATGTCTCTGGCCATATCGACGATGGGGCGTTGCAGGCTGCCGTGGAGGAAATCGGCGAGTCGGCGGCGACGATACGCGTGCTGGGCTCCTATCCGGTGGCTTTGCCCTGAGCTTGCCCCGATCTTGCCAGTTTTACACTGAAGGAATTCGATTGAATCGTCTCGACTGGAGCAGCCAACCGGGCCAGCCTTTGCACGGCAGCGTGCAGGTGCCCGGCGATAAGTCCGTTTCACATCGCGCGCTGATGCTGGCGGCCATCGCGGAAGGGGACTCGCGCATTCGCGGCTTCCTGGAAGGTGAGGACACCCGCGCCACGGCCGCCGTACTGGCGCAGCTTGGCGTGCGCATCGAGACACCCTCGGAGGGTGAGCGACACGTACATGGCGTCGGTTTGCACGGCTTGCGTGGTTCAGCGCAATCGTTGGATTGCGGCAATGCCGGCACCGGCATGCGTCTGTTGACCGGTTTGCTGGCAGGGCAGGCGTTCAACAGCACCCTGGTCGGCGACGCATCGTTGTCGAAGCGACCGATGCGCCGAGTGACGGGACCTTTGGCGCTGATGGGCGCGCACATCGATACGCAGGATGGCCTGCCGCCGTTAGGCGTACGCGGCGGACAGTCGTTGCACGGCATTCGTTATGAGCTGCCGGTCGCCAGTGCCCAGGTGAAATCCGCGCTGTTGCTGGCCGGTCTGTACGCCGTTGGTGAAACCGAGATTATCGAACCGCACCCGACCCGCGATTACACCGAGCGCATGCTCGCGGCTTTTGGTTGGCCGATCGCGTTTGAGCCAGGTCGCGCGCGGCTGGCTGGTGGCCATACGCTACGCGCTACCGATGTCGACGTGCCGGCCGACTTTTCCTCGGCGGCGTTCTTTCTGGTGGCTGCCAGCATCGTGCCGGGCTCCGAACTGCGCCTGCCGGCAGTTGGCCTGAATCCGCGCCGTACTGGATTGTTGCAAGCGCTGCGCTTGATGGGCGCAGATATCGTCGTTGAGCACCCGCGCGAAAGTGGTGGCGAGCCAGTCGGCGATCTCGTCGTGCACCATGCGCCGCTACATGGCATCGAGCTGCCCGAGGCGCTAGTGCCGGACATGATCGATGAGTTTCCTGTCTTGTTCATCGCCGCTGCCGTCGCGAGCGGCCGTACGGTTATCCGGGGTGCGGCGGAGTTGCGGGTAAAGGAGTCCGATCGCATCGCGACGATGGCCACCGGCCTGCGTGCCCTCGGCGTCTCCATCGAGGAAACCCCGGATGGCGCGATCATCCACGGTGGCAGGATCGGTGCCGGCGCTGTCGAAAGCCATCTCGACCACCGCATCGCCATGAGCTTTGCGGTGGCCGGACTGGTGGCGTCCGGCCCGGTGCGGGTCAACGACTGCCGGCATGTCGCCACATCCTTTCCCGGTTTTCTCGAGCTGGCCAATCGCTGTGGCTTTGCGTTGCAGGCCGTCGATTGAATCATTCGCTCGCTCGGTCGCGTGGTTGCCGCTAGGCTTGCCACTGAGCCACGAGATTGCCTATGTCCAACGCCGCGTTCCCATTCATTGTCGCCATTCCCGCCCGTTACGGCTCGACCCGCCTGCCGGCAAAACCATTGCGCGAAATCGGCGGCGTGCCGATGGTGGTGCGAGTGGCGCAGCGCGCACTCCAGGCTGGCGCGAGCCAGGTGGTGGTGGCGGTGGACGATCAGCGGATTGCCGACGCACTGGCCGGGCAGGAGGGCGTGGACATTTGCATGACCCGCAGCGACCACGCCTCCGGCAGTGACCGGCTGGCCGAATGTGCCGCCCATTACGGCTGGGCCGACGACACCATCGTGGTGAATCTGCAGGGTGACGAGCCATTTGCGCCAGCCGCCGGCATCCGTGCCGTGGCGCAGGCGCTGGCCGGTGACAACGCACCGATGGCGACGTTGGCAACACCGATCATCGACGCCGAGGAGCTGTTCGATCCGAATGTGGTGAAGCTGGTGCGAGGAGTGAACGGACGTGCGCTGTATTTCAGCCGCGCCCCGTTGCCGTGGGCGCGCGATGCGTTTGCCACCGACCGGCATGCGCTGCCATCGGGGTCGCCCTTCCTGCGGCATATCGGCATCTACGCCTATCGGGCGGAGTTTCTCGCGCGTTACGCCAACCTGCCACGTACGCCGCTGGAGCAGACCGAATCGCTGGAACAATTGCGCGTGCTTGAGCACGGCCACGCGATCGCGGTGCGACTCACTCCCGAACCGTTCCCGCCCGGCATCGACACGCTCGGCGACCTGGAGCGTGCCGAACGCTGGCTGGCGGAGCATGCGTAATCCTCTGCTGGCTGCCATCTCTCACGGATCAACCATGAAATTCATGCTTCGCCTGGCGTGCGCGGCCGTCCTGTGTTTTGCTGCCCAGGCTTTCGGCCACACCGGTGCGGTCCCAACGAACAACCCGACAGTCGATCGACAGCTGGACGGCCGCTACGACCCGCAGAACCCTTTCGCGAAGATCCTCCGCGGTGAGTTGCCGGCAGATAAAGTCTATGAAGACGCTGATGTCGTGGCCTTTCTGTCGACCAATCAGAAAGCGCCCGGTCACGTACTGGTGATTTCCAAGACCTCCAAAGCACGCAATATCCTGGATATGTCACCGGCGGATCTCACGCAGGTCATGCTTGTCGCCAAGCACGTTGCCAGTGCCGAGCGTATTGCCCTGGGGGCCGATGGCCTGATTGTGCAACAGAACAATGGCGCTGCTGCCGGGCAGACGGTTTTCCATCTGCATGTCCACGTGATTCCGTGCTGGAATGGCAAGCCGCCGTCGTTCGCCCGGGACAAGAACGGTCAACTGGATCGCAAGGCGCTGGCAGCCAGAATCGCCGCTGCGATGCACTGATCGTTCGCCGCGTTGACAAGATAAACTCTGATCCATGCAGTCCACCCAGCCGCATTCTTTCGACGGTAAATCCTTCGTCCGCACGCTGACCAGCTCGCCTGGCGTTTATCGCCATTTCGATGCGGATGGCGAGCTGCTGTATGTCGGCAAGGCCGGCAATCTCAAAAAGCGCGTCGGCAGCTATTTCCTGAAGCCGAGGATGGAGCCGCGCATTGCCGCGATGGTGGCGCAGATCGCCCGCGTCGAGATCACCGTGACGCGCACCGAGGGCGAGGCGCTGTTGCTGGAATCGCAGCTGATCAAGTCGCTCAAGCCGCGCTACAACATCCTGCTGCGCGACGACAAAAGCTACCCATACATCTATCTGTCCAGCGGCGAGGATTATCCGCGGCTGGCGTTTCATCGCGGCGCACGCAACCTGCCAGGGCGCTATTTCGGGCCGTACCCGAGCACCTATGCGGTGCGCGAAAGCCTCAGCCTGATGCAGAAGTTGTTCAAGGTGCGCCAGTGCGAGGACAGCTATTTCCGCAACCGTTCGAGGCCGTGCCTGCAGCACCAGATCGGCCGCTGCACCGCACCGTGCGTGAAGCTGATCGGTGTGGAGGATTACCGCAACGACGTGCGCCACGCGGAGATGTTTCTCGAAGGACGCAGCAATGCGGTGCTGGATGAGCTGGCCGAGGCCATGGAGCGGGCCAGCCAGTCGCTTGAATTCGAGCGCGCGGCGATCCTGCGCGATCAGGTAGCCGCCTTGCGCCAACTGCAGGCGCAGCACCACGTGCAAGGTGCCAATGCGGACATGGATGTGATCGCCTGCCGCATCGAATCGGGCATGGCCTGCGTCAGCGTGCTGTTTTTCCGCAATGGCATCAGCCTGGGTACACGCGACTTTTTCCCACGCCTGCCACTGGATGCCGAACCCGCTGACGTGCTGGCGCAATTCATCGCGCAGTACTACCTGGATCGCCCGGTGCCGCGCGAGTTGATCCTCGGCGAGCCATTGGTCGATCAGGAGATCCTGGCCGAATTGCTGGCACAGCAGTCCGGTCATGCGGTGGAACTGAAGTCGAGCGTGCGCGGTGATCGTGCGCAATTCCTGCAGATGGCGGAGCGAAATGCGCAAGCCTCGTTGACGGGCCGACTCGCCAGCCGGCAAACGCTGGGCGCACGCTTCGATGATCTGCAGAAAGTGCTTGAACTGCCCACCATGCCGCGCCGCATCGAGTGTTTCGATATCAGCCACACGATGGGCGAGGCGACCGTCGCCTCGTGCGTGGTGTTCGGGCCGGAAGGGCCGGAGAAATCACATTACCGGCGCTTCAACATCGCTGGCATCATGCCCGGCGACGACTACGCCGCGATGCATCAGGCGCTGACCCGGCGCTTCCGCAAGCTGGCCGAAGGCGAGGGCGCACGCCCCGATGTGCTGCTGATCGATGGCGGCAGCGGGCAGGTGGCACAGGCGCTGGAGGTGCTGAAGGAGCTTGGTGTCAGCGGCATCGAGGTCGTCGGCGTGGCGAAGGGGCCGGGACGGCGCGCGGGTGAGGAAACCCTGGTGCTGGCCAGGGAGGCAGCGGGAAGCCCGGGCCGCGAGCTGCACCCCGGTTCATCGTCCCCCGCCTTACATCTGGTCGCTGCCGTGCGCGATGAAGCCCATCGTTTTGCCATCAGCGGGCATCGCAAGCGGCGTGAGAAGGCGCGTGAGCGCAGCGTCCTGGAAGATGTGCCGGGCATCGGCGCGCGTCGGCGTTCAGC
>JBAPPP010000319.1:0-3460 GCA_049280175.1 Rhodanobacter sp. | reverse complement strand
CCTGCTGTGGGTGCTTGCGCCCGCCCTGCGGCGGCACCGAAGCGAGCGTGCCTTCGATCAGCTTCAGCAACGCCTGCTGCACGCCTTCGCCCGACACATCGCGGGTGATCGACGGGTTCTCGCTCTTGCGCGAAATCTTGTCGATCTCGTCGATATAGACGATGCCCGACTGCGCCTTCTCGACGTCGTAATCGCACTTCTGCAACAGCTTCTGGATGATGTTTTCCACGTCTTCGCCGACATAACCCGCTTCGGTCAACGTGGTGGCATCAGCGATGGTGAACGGCACATTGAGCAGGCGCGCCAGCGTTTCAGCCAGCAGCGTCTTGCCCGAACCGGTCGGACCAATCAGCAGGATGTTGGATTTGCCCAGTTCGATGTCGTCGCTCTTCTGGCGCGACTCGATCCGCTTGTAGTGGTTGTACACCGCCACCGCCAGCGCTTTCTTCGCTCGCGTCTGGCCCACGACGTATTGATCCAGCGACTCCCGGATTTCACGAGGCTTGGGTAGCTGGGTGCGCCCGGAAGCGGCCTTCTCTTCCAGTTCCTCGCGGATGATGTCGTTGCACAACTCCACGCACTCGTCGCAGATGAACACGGACGGACCCGCGATCAGTTTGCGTACTTCATGCTGGCTCTTGCCACAGAAGGAGCAATAGAGAATCTTGCCGCTGTCGCTGGAACGCCCCTGCCGGTCGTCACTCATTTTTCGATCCCGCTGGTAAATCTGAATGCGCCGCGAGAATAGCACAGGGCTCCGCGTCTGCCTGCAGACGCGGAGCCCTTCTCGTGACTACGAGGTGTAGTGCTGAAATCAGGCCGATTTCACCGTTTCGCCAGCCCGTTTGTCGAGTACTTCGTCAATCAGGCCGTAAGTCTTTGCGTCTACTGCGTTCATGAAGCGATCACGCTCCATGTCCAGCTCGATCTTCTCGATCGGCTGGCCCGTGTGCTCGACGTAGATCTGGTTCAGGCGCTGGCGCATGTAGAGGATCTCACGCGCCTGAATTTCGATGTCGGTCGCCTGCCCCTGCGTGCCGCCGGAGGGCTGGTGGATCATGACTCGGGAATTGGGCAGGGAAAAACGCTTGCCCTTGGCTCCCGCGGTCAACAACAGCGAACCCATGCTGCACGCCTGCCCGATGCACATGGTGCTGACGTCCGGCTTGATGAACTGCATGGTGTCGTAGATCGCCAGACCGGCGGTCACCGCCCCACCGGGGCTGTTGATGTAGAAATGGATGTCCTTGTCCGGATTCTCCGACTCCAGGAACAGCATCTGCGCGACCAGCAGGTTGGCGACCTGGTCATTGACCTCGCCAACCAGGAAGATCACGCGTTCCTTCAGGAGGCGCGAGTAAATGTCATAGGAGCGCTCGCCGCGAGCAGTCTGCTCGACGACCATCGGCACCAAATTGAGGTTCTGGATCTGATCCATGGCCATGCTTGCAGCTCTCCGGTTGGTGGGCCTGAGAAGTAACTCAGGCGTTGGCTGGGCGCATGACGTCATCGAAGCTCAGGTCCTGCTGGGTCGTTTTAGCATGTTCTGCCACCCATTCGGCTACCTGATCTTCCATCACGCGATTTTGCAGCCCAGACATCAACTGGGGGTCACCGTTGTAGAGTTCAATGACCTTTTCCGGCTCCTCGTAGGTCGAGGCGATCGCGGCGAGCTGCTCGGCAACCCGCGCACGGTCGATTTTGAGCTCCTGCTTGCGGGCAATTTCGCCCATCAACAGGCCGGCAATGACCCGCTTGCGTGCCATCGGCGTTGCCGCCTCGATCAGCTGCGGCGGTGCCTGCTGACCACGCGGAACGTTACCGGCAGCCATGTTCTGGGCCTCCGACTGCACCATCAACCGGGGCACATCCAGCTCGGGGTGGGCATCGGCCAGCTTTTCCGCCACTTCGGACTTCAGACGCGCCATCAGCGCAGCCTTCAGTTCACGCTCGAGATTCGCGCGTACTTCCTTGCGGAAGGTTTCCAGGTCGCCGTCGTCGATCCCGAACAGCTTGACGAACTCGCCATCAATCTCCGGCAGTTTCGGCTCCTGCACCTTGATGATCTTGAAGCTGACCTTGGCGGTCTTGCCAGCCAACTGCTCGTTGCGGAAATCTTCCGGGAAGGCGATTTCGGTGTCGAAGCTGTCGCCCGCCTTGCGGCCAGCAAGCGCCTCGTCCAGTGCCTTGAACAGCGTGCCCGAGCCGAGCACGCTGCCAGCGCGCTCCAGACCTTCGACCGGGAAGCGGTAGTCACCAGCTTCGGCCGAATACTCAAACATCACAAAATCGCCCTCGACCGAGGCGCGCTCGACTTCGTCGAAGCTGCGGCGCTGCTGACGCAGGGTTTCCAGCATCTTGTCGATATCGGCGTCGGTCACCACCGCCGTCTGGCGGTTGATCTCGAGTGCAGCCACGTCGACAGCGGGAAACTCCGGCATCACCTCGAACGTGGCGGTATAGGCGATTTCGCCATTTTCCGGCTGACCGGTGGTGTTGATCGCAGGGTTCGCGATCGGCTGCAGCTTTTCCTGCTCCACCGCCTCACGCAGCGTGCTGCCGATCAGGTCGGACAACACCTCACCACGCACCTGCGCGCCAAAGCGCTGCTTGATCACCGTGGTGGGCACCTTGCCTGGGCGAAAGCCCTTCAGGCGAACCGTGCGGCCCATCTCCGCAATGCGCGCACTCACCTGCGTCTCGAACCGCTCCGCGGGAAACTTCACCGTGAGCTTGCGCTCGAGCGAGCCGATGTTCTCAACCGAAACCTGCATGACGTCTCCTGGTACTACCTATGTTGTGGGCCCGGCACAGGCGCCATGGCGACAACTGTCGCCTGCAAAAATAAAGAAAATCACGGGGCATGGTGCGAGAGGCGGGACTCGAACCCGCACGGGGATTAGCCGTCAGAACCTAAATCTGGTGCGTCTACCAATTCCGCCACTCTCGCCTGCCACACTCATCAGACCTGCGTAACTACTGGAATCTGAAACTAAAAACCCCCGGCCAACCCCAGCCCGGCCCATCGTTTCGACCCCCAACGCTACGTCCGTCTAAGTCGATGATTCCCTTACACGAAAGCGTATCATTTTAAGGTTGCACGGCCCCGCAGCACAAGCACGGTGACAACGACCGTCTGAGGCGGCCCGATCGGCCAGCCAGCCCGGCCCAGAGCGCCCGGACTGCCATCTATCAAACGCACAAAGCAAGACGCCGATCGCAAGCGATCGGCGTCTTGGCTTGATTGGTGGGCCGTGAAGGATTCGAACCTTCGACCAATTGATTAAGAGTCAACTGCTCTACCAACTGAGCTAACGGCCCCGGAACTTGTTTGTCACTAGAAACTGGGGTGGATGATGGGATTCGAACCCACGACAACCGGAATCACAATCCGGGACTCTAACCAGCTGAGCTACACCCACCATAAATCTTGAAACTGGTGCGCCCGACAGGACTCGAA
>JBAPPP010000318.1:0-6975 GCA_049280175.1 Rhodanobacter sp. | reverse complement strand
GGTTTACACCAGGCGGCACCGATAGAGCTACGGGCCACGATCCAATCCATAAAAGTATAGCAGTGCCCTGATTGCAACGACAAGCCGCGCCGCCTGCGACATCTCGTCCCGGTGCGCGAAATTGCTCACCGGTACTCGCTTCGCGGCAGGCTTTCCAACTTTTCGGCGCACAAACAAAAAGGGCCGGACATGAAGTCCGGCCCTCTTCTATCGCGGCGAACCGCGCGCGATACCACTTATTACTTGGCAGCCTTCTTGGCGGCGGCGATCGGTGCCGAAACGGCCTCGTTCGCGGCTTCGTTGGCAGCCTGGCGCTGTTCCTGCACCAGTGCATTCAACGATTCGGCGGTCTTCTGCGTGATCGCGAGGATCTCCTGCGAGACAGCCACCGAACGCTCGGCGTTCTCGCGGGTCAGGCTGCTGCCCTTCTCCCACAGGCTACGCAGGCCGTTGGCGTCACGCGTTTCCAGCGCTTCGGCAACGAATTCGGCGGAAACCTTGGCCTGCTGCTCGAGCGTCTTGAGCTGCAGCTCGGCGACCGTCTCCAGACCCTTCAGAGCGAGCGACTGCGCCTTGAACGCGCTGTCGGTGAACTGCTTGGTGAAAGCGAAAAGCTGATTGTTGAGTTGCTGCGTCATGGCGTTGTCCTCGTTGAGGATTGGGGTAGTGGCAGCCACTCTAACAACAACTTTGGTGCAGTGCAATATATTTTTGCTGAGAGAATCAGACCAGTTTGCAAATATTCATGTAAAACGGTCGTTTATGACAGTTTTGTAATTATCGCGACGCATCAAAAGCTGTCGCGGCTGCAGCTGGCGCCCGACGTGCAGGTCTCATGCACCACGACCTTGTCCAGCCCCGGCAGCTGGGGCAACAGGCGTTGCCAGATCCAGCGCGCCAGCATTTCGCTGGTGGGATTCTCCAGCCCCTCGATGTCATTGAGGTAATGGTGGTCAAGCTGGTCGTACAGCGGCGCAAACGCCAGCTTCAGGTCAGCAAAGTCCATCACCCAGCCCAGCTGCGCGTCGGGTTCACCTGCCACATGGATTTCGATGCGAAACGAATGCCCGTGCAGGCGCGCGCACTTGTGCCCGGCCGGTACGTTAGGCAGCCGGTGCGCTGCCTCGAGCTGAAATACTTTGAAGATATGCATGGCGGACGCCTGCGTGCCAATGATGGACCGGCTCAGAACCACGCTTGCAGCGGGTGCACTTCAACAGCGACTCGCGAGCCGATGCCTTGTGCGACTTTCTGAAGTCTTCCTTTCGCACTCACCGACATGGTGCCGTCGGATTCTTCGTGCCAACCGGTTTAGGTTGTGGCCATTGTAACTACTGTCGCTCAATTTGTAGCGCGAAGGGCCGGCTTACATCAAAAACGACGGGGAAACGTCAGGCATCGTAGGTTCGTCCCTTCCAGCGTGAGCGAATCCCCCGCCAGTAACGCAGCGCCGAACTCCAGGTCATGCCCAGATACATCACGGCACTCAGTGGCAGCGACAGCGCCCACAACGGCGACATCCGGTAATAGCGCAACACCGGTACGTAGCTGATTGTCATGGCGGCCCAGGCAACCAGCCCCAACGGCCATGCATGCGTCGAGCCGAGCAGGGCGAACGGCAAGCCATAGGCAAGCGCGAACACGACTGTCACGACAATCAGCAGCAGCGTGGAGTAGCCAAGCTGGGTGAAAGCCGAGCGCGCCACCATGTCGTGGATCGAGCCCAAGCTGCCATAGGGCCGCAGGCTCACCACGTCACGACTCAAACCCAGCCAGGTGCTGTAACCAGCATTTTTTACCCGGCGTGCCAGCGTGCAGTCGTCGATCAATGCACCGCGCAGGCTGGCGAACGCGCCGACCTGCCGCAGCACCTGTGTATCCACCAGCACACAACCGCCCGCTGCGGCGGCGACGTGGCGGCTGCGCGAGTTCGACAAGGCAAATGGATACAGCAATTTGAAGTAGTACACGAAGACCGGGAGCAGCAGTCGATCCCAGAAACTACTGCGAGGTAGATCTGCCATCAGCGAGACGAAATGCCGACCCTCGCGCCGCTTGTGCGCCAACAGACTCCCGAGCAGGCCGGGCTGCAATTGGATGTCGGCATCGAGCAGCAAGGTCATGGTGGTGTGCACGTGGGCCATACCCTGCTCCAGCGCCCACAGCTTGCCGGCCCAGCCATCCGGCAACGTTTGGCCGCTGATAATTCGCGTGTCTGGATAGGCAGCGGCAATCTGCACCGTGGCATCGCTGGATTGATCGTCGATCACCAGCACTCGCAGGCCCACTCCCTGAACCCGCAATGCAGCCAGGGTGGCGCCGATCACATCGGCTTCGTTACGTGCCGGGATAAGTACGGTGATCTCGCCAAGGTCCGCTGCAGACATGTCGTGCGGGTCGGCTTCCAGGTGCTCGCGCGTACTCCATGGCCGCCACGGCACCAGCAGCAAACCAATCCACATCAACGCCGGAATCGACGCCGCTAACCAGTTCAATGCATCCAAGTCAGCGACCATCCGGGTCAGTGGCGAGCATCGGGACCTGAATTGCTGTTACGGCGTTGAATCGCACTGATCGGGATATGCACGGCGGTAGCGGCGACGCGATCGCCATACAGTACGGGCAGGTCTGGAGCCATCGCGCCTTCGGTGCGCGGGCCGAACAGCGCCACGCGCAGCGCCTTCAGCGGATGGGCAAACGTGTCGTTTACGGCGGTGCCCTCGAAACCGCAATGCGCCATGCAGTTGTCGCATTTTGGATTGATGCCGACGCCGTACTTGTCCCAATCGGTTTCTTCCATCAGGGCCTTGTAGCTTGGCGCATACCCTTCATCCACCAGCAGGTAGCAAGGCTTCTGCCAACCGAAAATGTTGTAGGTCGGGTTGGCCCATGGGGTGCACTGATACGCCTCGTTGCCGGCAATGAAATCGAGGAACAACGACGACTGATTGAACACCCACTTGCGCTTGCGCTCCTTGCCAAGCTTGAAGACGTCGCGGAACAGCTGCTTGCTCTGGCTGCGTCCGAGAAAAACATCCTGGCGCGGCGCGTGCTGGTAGCTGTAACCCGGCGAGACGGTGATGCCTTCGACACCCAGACTCATCGCGTAGTCGAAGAACTCGGCGACCTCCGCGGGTGGCTCCTGATTGAACAAAGTGCAATTGACCGTGACGCGATAACCACGCGATAGCGCCAGCTTGATGGCGGTGATCGCCTTGTCGAATATGCCATCCATGCACACCGATGCGTCATGGCGCTTTTCCAGGCCGTCCAGGTGGATCGACCAGGTGAAATACGGTGAGGGTTCGTATTCGTCGATGTGCTTGGGCAACAGGATGGCATTGGTGCACAGGTAGACGAATTTCTTGCGCGCAATGATGCCTTGCACGATCTGTGGCAGTTCCTTGTGGATCAGCGGCTCGCCACCAGGGATGGAAACCACCGGCGCACCGCACTCGTCGACCGCATGCAAGGCGTCCTCGACGCTCATGCGCTTATGCAGGATTTCCTTGGGATGATCGATCTTGCCGCAACCGGCACACGCCAGATTGCACTGGAACAGAGGCTCCAGCATCATCGCCAACGGATAGCGTTTCTGACCGCTGAGCTTCCTGCCGAGAATGTAACGCGCGATCGTGGCCTGTTGGATAAGTGGAATGCCCAATGGACCCTCCGGAATATCAGTAAGCCCTGAACAAACGAGTCGTCATGCAAACAGCGCGGGCGCACTCGCTCGATGGGCATGGAACATCACTGCCTGGCTCAGAATATATGCCCTTTGCTCCGCCACGGCCACTTCACGCTGACTCGACAGGTAGCGGCGCGAACACGTCCGGGTGCTCGCCGCGCAAGCGCTCCCACTCGATCTTGAACCAGGGCGTGAAGGTTTGCGGCCGCGCGTTCATTTCAGCGTCGAGCGCGTCCGGCGAAATATAGCGCAGCGCTGAAATTTCGTTGATATTCACGGAGGGCCTCGCAGCGCTGCGTCCGGCGTAAACCCCACACAATTCATGCTCGGCGCCGTCGGCATCAAACTGTGCCTGGTACTCGAATTTGAACAGGAATTGCAGCTCGCACTGCAAGCCCAACTCTTCGTCCAGACGCCGATGGATCGCCTGCTCCATGGTCTCGCCGCGCCGCGGATGGCTGCAGCAGGTATTGGACCAGAAGCCCGGCCATAGACGCTTGCCGGACGCGCGCTGCTGCAACAGCAACTCGCCCTGGGGATTGAACACGAACAACGAAAAGGCCCGGTGCAACACGCCCTGTCCCAGGTGTGCCGAGGCCTTGTCCAGAAAGCCGATCTCGCGGTCGTGTTCATCGACCAGGATCAGGGGCTCGTCATCGAAGGAGACCACCTCAGTGGAATCCCGCGATTCCTGCTCGCTTGGTTCATGGTTATCCAATGTCGACCTCCATCGCCTGATAGCCGGCATCGCGCATGGCAGCCATCACCTTGTCGCGGTTTTGTGGACACAAGGCGATGATCGAACCGCCGCCACCACCACCGGTGAGCTTGGCGCCGAGCGCACCGTGTTCGCGCGCAATCTGTACGAGCTCCTCCAGTTCCCGACTGGACACTCGCAAGGCGTTAAGCAGGCCATGGCAGATATTCATCAGATCACCCAGGCGCTCCAGATCATGCTTCTGCATCGCCTCCACACCTTGCAGGGTGAGCTGGTCGATCTGATCGAAGATGCCTTCGTAAAGTGTCGGGTTGCGCTGCCAGGCATTGCGCACGTTGCCGACACTCTTGGCGGTGAGGCTTTCCTTGCCGCTGATGCCGATCACCAGGGGAATCGGTTTGGAGACCGACAACTCCCGTATGGTCGGCGTTTCTTCCGGCTGCTGGCCGCGCTTATAGAGCACCAGCTTGCCGTACGTCGCTACCGTGTTGTCCACGCCAGACGCTGCACCATGCGCCACTTCTTCACAGCGATAGGCGAGCGCGTTGATCTGCGCGTTGTCCAGGCCCAGTCGAAAGTGTCGATCGAGCGCGCGGATCACGGCCACCGCCATCGCCGCCGAACCGCCCAGGCCCATGGCCCTGGGTACGTTGGGAAATGCTTCGATCCGTATCGAACGTTCGGTCAATTCCAACGTGTCGAAAATAATGCCGAGCGAGCGCTGGAACGAATCGCGATGCGCCGGATCACGGTGCAGCCGATACTCCACGCCCCAGCGCGGGATGAGCATATCGACGCGGCCGGAAGCAGTGTCCTGCACGGTCGCGCGTACGGCCAGAGGCACGGGCGCTGCAATCGCGTGGCTACCGTAGACGACCGCATGTTCTCCGAGCAGGATGATCTTGCCGTGGCCACAACCGCGCCGATCGGGCACCTGCTGATCGGAGCCCTTCGGGTCGATCGTCGAGCCGCGCGCCTCCTTGCGCACCTGCACCACGATTTCCTGCGCTTTCCATATCTTGATTTCACCGCTCTCTACCAGTCGCTCGACCACGGTGTCAAAAATTTCCGCGGTGGCGCCTGCCGCGATGGCGACGCTACGCGCATGCAGCGTCATATGTCCTTGCTGTATGCCGTCGGTGACCAAGGCGCGCAGCGCCGAGAAGTTCTGCGCCAAACCGACCGCGCCCATGACTTCCGCCAATTCGCGTGCCGACTTCACCCCAAGCAGGCGTAGATCCAATGCCACCGTGGCGTTGGATTGCAGCGACCCGCCGACGATGCCGACCTTCATCGGCATCTCCAACTCGCCGACCAGTTCACCACGCTCGCCCTTGTACCAGCGCGTCAGCGACGTATAGCGACCGCCGCGCGCGGCGTAGGCATGCGCGGCTGCCTCGATCGCGCGCCAATCATTCCCAGTGGCCAATGCGACCCCGTCGACGCCATTCATGATGCCCTTGTTATGCGTGGCGGCGCGGTAGGGATCGATGCTGGCGAATTCGTTGGCAAGCATCACCCCATCGCGCACTTCCTCGCCGGCATGCCCCTTGGTGGTGAGGTCCTCTGCCGGAATGACGCAACGCGCGCGCACCATCGCGCGGTCGGCGAGGTTGGACAGGATGCGCAGAAACACGCGGCCACCGGTCATCGACTCCACCAGCGAGGCGACTCCCTCGCACATGGTGTTGACCAGGTTGGCCCCCATCGCATCGCGCGTATCGACCAGCAGGTGCACTACCAGCATGTCGCCACCTTCGGCACGCGCATGCAGGTGGACTTCGATATCCTGAGCGCCACCGCCGCGCGCCACCATCTGCGGATGCAGGCTGTTGGCGAGATTGAGCAATTCGTCTTTGCGCTGCAGCAGGACTGCCTTGGCTTGCGCCGGGTGTGGCACGTCGACCACCTGGACCTGGCCGATCAGCACGGGCTCGGTGCTCTCCACATGAAAGCCGCCCGCACCTCGTACCACTTTGGCCGCGGAGGAAAGCGCGGCGACGATCGAGGGCTCTTCGACCACCAGTGGGACGATATAGTCGCGACCGTTGACCAGGAAGTTCAGGCCGAGCCCGACCGGAAGGCCCATCACGCCGACGACGTTCTCGATCATCTTGTCGGCTTTGTGAACCTTCAACGTGTGCTCGCCGGATACGAGCGTCTGGTAATCCTCGGCGGACAACCAGCCGCGCTCGTGAATGATCCGCACGCGATCAGACACCGACAATTTGTAAAACGCCGGAAACCGCGACCGCTCCGCACTCGATTGTTCAACGCTCATATCGTGGCGCCTCCGCTTGGTTTGTACGCCGCATGGGCGCCCATCCCCTAAAGCTTGCCAACAACCGCGCTCAACTTTTCTTGCACTCCGCCCTTTGCTGGACGAACGGCGTCAAACGGCAAGCTTGACGCAGTACGCCCCCTGCGGGTCAACTGCCAAAGGCACGCTATGCATGCCCTCAATCAAAATACTCCGTTCGATCCGTGCCAGGCGATCCGCATCCTGGACGAAGACCACCCCGAAGTCGCCTCCGGCACCACATGGTTTGTAACTGACACCGATCTGCGC
>JBAPPP010000317.1:0-2394 GCA_049280175.1 Rhodanobacter sp. | reverse complement strand
GCTGTGGTGCAAGCCCACCGCACTGGCTTGGGGCATGATTTTTCCGAATGCGCGCGCCGATGATCTGGCCTACGTCGACAGCCATCCGGCCTTGTTGCCGCAGTTGCAGCAGTTCGGCGGCCTGACGCGTCATCCCTCGGAGCTGTATGAGATGGCGCTCGAAGGTGCGGTCATGTTTGTCGTGATCTGGCTGGTGTCGATGAAGCCGCGGCCGCGTTACCTGGTATCGGGCCTGTTTGCGCTGTTGTACGGCTGCTTCCGCGTTGCAGTGGAATTCGTGCGGCTGCCGGATCCCCAGTTGGGCTACCTGGCGTTTGGCTGGGTGACGATGGGGCAGCTGCAGTCGCTGCCGCTGATTGTGATCGGCCTGTGGCTGCTCGCCCTGTCGCGCAACGCACCCACGTTGCCGCTCGCTCCCATTTCGCCGAAGGCCTGAGCATGCGCGCCTACCTCGACCTGCTGCGCCACGTGCTGGAGCACGGCACCGAAAAGAGCGACCGCACCGGCACCGGCACGCGCAGCGTGTTCGGCTGGCAGATGCGCTTCGATCTGGCTGAAGGTTTTCCGCTCGTCACCAGCAAGAAATTGCATCTGAAATCGATCGTGCACGAGCTGATCTGGTTCCTGCGCGGCGACACCAACATCGCCTACCTGAAAGAACACGGCGTGCGCATCTGGGACGAATGGGCCGATGCGAAGGGTGACCTCGGCCCGGTCTACGGACAGCAGTGGCGTGCATGGCCCACGGCCGACGGCAGCGTGGTCGACCAGATCGCCTGGGTGATCGACGAGATTCGCCGCAACCCCGATTCTCGCCGGCTGATCGTCAGCGCGTGGAACGTGGGCGAGCTGCCGAAGATGGCGTTGATGCCGTGCCATAACCTGTTCCAGTTCTATGTGGCCAACGGCAAGCTGAGCTGCCAGCTGTACCAGCGCTCGGGCGATATTTTCCTCGGGGTGCCGTTCAATATTGCCAGCTATGCGCTGCTCACTCACATGGTGGCGCAGGTGTGCGGGCTGGGCGTCGGCGACTTCGTGCATACGCTGGGCGATGCGCATCTGTACGACAACCATGTGGAGCAGGCCCGGTTGCAGCTGACTCGCGAACCCCGGCCGTTGCCGCGCCTGCGCCTCAATGGAGACGTGCGCTCGATCTTCGATTTCCGCTATGAGGACATCGCGATCGAGGGTTACGATCCGCATCCGGCGATCAAGGCCGCGGTAGCCGTTTGAGCCTTCGCTGCGTTGTTCTTGCGTGAGCGGATCGGGTCGTCGGGGTCGTACGGGATGGTAGGCCCCTGCTGGCCATTTCATCTCGGCACGACCGCATCCTGCTAAGATTCGACGCAATCGGCGGCGCCATCTGGCAGACGCGGGTCACTCAACGGATCATGTTTTTCAAGGAATTTTCATGGCTATTTCGATGATCGCCGCCCTCGACGAAAACTTCGCCATTGGCCGTAAGGGTCAATTGCCCTGGCATCTGCCGGACGACCTGCGCTGGTTCAAGCAGCTGACCACCGGCAAGAACGTTTTGATGGGTTACAACACGGCCGTATCCATTGGCCGCGCGCTGCCGGATCGAACCAACCTGGTACTGTCGCGCCGCCACGAGGCACCGTTCCCGGGCCAGATCACCGTGCGTTCGATAGAAGAGGCGCTGGCGCGCACCGACCACACCGGCTTGATGGTGATCGGTGGTGGACAGATCTTTTCCGAAGCACTGCCGCGCGCCAGGCGCATGTATCTGACCTGGGTCAGCGCCGCGATCGAAGGTGCCGACACGTTCTTCCCCGGCACGCATTTCAGCGACTGGACCGAAGTTTCCCGCGTGCATCACAAGGCCGATGCCGAGCACGCGTATGACTTCGACATGGTCGAGTACCTGCGTAACAGCTGATGCCTGAAGCCGTCGCGCAGATACCGGACGTCATGCACGTGATGGCTGGCGTCATGCGCGACCCGATCGGGCGCGTGCTGCTGGCACAGCGGCCGGCGGGCAAGCATCTGGCCGGCTTGTGGGAGTTTCCCGGAGGCAAGCTCGAGCCGGGTGAATCGCCCCTCGCGGCACTCGCGCGCGAATGCCAGGAAGAACTGGGCGTCGAACTGCAACGTGCCGAACCACTGATCCGCGTGCCATGGCAGTACGGCGAGCGTACGTTGCTGCTCGACACCTGGCAGATCCTGGAATGGCGAGGCACGCCGCAATCGCTGGAAGGCCAGGCGTTGCACTGGCAACAGCCGGCACGTGTCGATCCGGCCCTGCTTGCCCCGGCGGATCGGCCAATTCTGCAGGCCTTGCGGCTGCCGTCGAGTTACCTGATTACGCCGGCAGATGTGGTGCCAGAAAAGTGCGCGCTCTGGTTCGAGCGAATTGCCCAGTCGATCGAAGAT
>JBAPPP010000316.1:0-23023 GCA_049280175.1 Rhodanobacter sp. | reverse complement strand
CGTCAGAGGGGGCACGGGCATCAACACGGCTTTTGAGCGGCGGAGGTAGCATAAGTTCAGGTTTTCTCGGACTTGTCAGGATCGCAGCCACGCGCGGAGCCATTCCGCAAGCGTGGAAACACGATTGAGTATCGGCCTGGGGAGCACCCGGCGAACATACGAAAATTCTGAAAAACTCCACTGGCTTGGGACTTTCTCAGATCTCAAGAGGTCTTGCGTCTGTCTCCTGACCCTGGTTAGCCGGGCAACGCCTCTGCAGACCGCTGTCTCAGTTGCGATGTGACCATGATTGGACTGCTCGTTCACGTAAATCGACCGTGACAGAAGTGATCGCGACGATCAGGCTTGCTACTCTTTGGCAGCGCCCACCCACCGAGATTTTTCATGTCAGCCATCGACGGCATTCACACCATTGACACCGGCTTCGTACGACCGAAGTTCGACGCGGCCTATCTGATCGTGGAAGCCGGACACGGCGCGTTCATCGATTGCGGTACCCATCATTCGGTGCCGCGCATGTTGGCAGCGCTTGAACAAGCGAAGCTCACGCCGACAGACATCGACTGGTTGATCCTTACCCATGTGCATCTGGATCACGCCGGTGGCGCGGGTGAACTGATCTCACATCTGCCAAATGCCAAGCTGGTAGTGCATCCACGCGGAGCACGCCACATGATCGACCCGTCGCAGCTATGGGCCGGCGCGAGCGCGGTGTACGGCGAAGCGGTGATGGAACAGACGTATGGTCGGTTGCGGCCTATTCCAGCCGGCCGCGTGATCGAAGCGCCGGACGGGCACGTCGTCGATCTCGCCGGGCGGCCACTGATATGCATCGACACTCCAGGCCACGCGAGGCATCACCTCACTGTATACGACGCCCGCGCGAACGTATGCTTCACCGGCGATGTATTCGGTCTGTCCTATCGCGAATTCGACACAGAAAACGGTCCGTTCATCCTGCCGACCACCTCACCGGTACAGTTCGATCCTGAGGCTTTGCACACTTCGATCGACCGGTTGCTCGCATTGCAACCGACGGCGATGTACCTCACTCACTTCAACCGCGTCGAAGATGTCGAAAGGCTCGGTGCCGACCTGCATGTACAGATCGATGCGATGGTGGCATTGGCGCGTGCATTACAGGACAAACCGGATCGGCACGCCGCGCTGATGGAGGCACTTGCCGAACTCTACGCCGCCCGCGCCGAGGCGCATGGCTGGACGAAGAGTCGCGACGCATTGCTCCAGCTACTTGCCATGGATATCGAGTTGAACGCGCAGGGACTGGAAGTGTGGTTGGATAAGCGGCACAACTAGACGTCAACGACTTATGGCTATGGGCCATCACTCGAATAGGCGCGTGTAACTTGCTCCAGTTCTAGCAGTTTGAGCAAATCTTCGTCGCTCACATGAAAGGCCATGTCGGCGGGTAGTGGTCGATACACATAGGGCAACTCGCTCAGCTCGTAAAGGACGTTGTCCGAGTAGAACTTCTCGATACGGGCAAGGTCGGGCTGTAGTTCGCTAGCGGACGAGGCGGCCGTGTAGCCACTGCGTATTTTGGCGAAACTTTCCAGGGAACGGGCACAGCTCTCGCATCCGCTATTTGCGCCCTGCAACCAAAGACGATACGCATCCACTCGACGCCCTTCCATGTCGGCCAGTTGGCCGAGAGGCGCGTAGGCTGCCGCGTGGCCTTGACTCAATGCGCAGTCGAGCATGGCCTTGCCGACGGGTCGTAGTTCCTTCGACTGCACGACGATGGTTGCACCCACCAGTTCCATGGCATCCGGGCAACCACGTTGGATCGCTTCATCCAGCAATCCATACATGGTCCTGTCATCGCGCCCAAGTAGGTAGGTTGCGTACTTGTATGCTGCTAGCGGGACACCCTGTCTCACGAGGCTCTCGAGATGAGCGACAGCGGCCTGGTGTGATTCACCCGCTTTCGGATAGCGTAACGACCATACGCTATCCATATAGGCGGCTTTCCAGCTTCCTGTCTTGACAGCGGCAGCCAGCAAACTCTCTCGCCTTTGTTTATGCCCGGCATCGTTCCAGAAGTTCTCAATGCGGTCGCCTTGAGCGTTGTACTCGACGAAATCGTCAAATGCACGCGAAGCGGCTGCACCGTCTTGCGAGGTGTGGTCGTTGGCATTGCGGCAGACAAAAAGTTTGCCCCGGAATTGACCGATCAACTCTGAATTGGGCTCGTCCGAGCTCACGCCTTGCCAAGCCGGGGAGTGATTGAAACGAGCCAGCCTCGCTTGCAGCGACTTAGCTGGTACGGCAGCACTTGCCAAGGGTGCAAACAGTGCGCAGGTCAATAGAAGGATCCGCATGGCGTAAAACCCGCACTTCCTCATTGTCCTGGTCTCTCTGCAATTGAAGGCCGCATGTTAAGTCTCAAGCAGTCGTGGAAATATCAGACTAGTCTTAAAGACGATCGCTGCGCCGGCTGACATCATTCCAGTGGTCTACTAGGCGTTTATGCAATCCTGAACGGCTACGGCAAATCTTTTCTTTGGAAAACGTACGTCGATGAAGCCGATACTCAAGGGAATCATGGCCGGGTGTATCGCCCTTGCGGGTAGCCTGCACGCGCAGAAGGTTGTCCAACACGACAACGAGCCAGGGTGGCGTGCCCAGGCCGCTGCCGACGTGCCACACGCGGCGGATAATTCAGATGCAGCTGGGCTCGCTATCAGCCTGAAGGATCAAATAATTGTCTGGACCGATCCCAGTGGACCCAAGATCGCCAGCGAGGTCAACCTTGTGGTTGACGCCGCGTACGCGAAGGTGCAGCCGGCGGTGCAGCAGACGCTCACAAGCTTTGGTCAGTTCGAAGCCCACGAGGAAAACATCCCTATCGCTTATGAGCCTGAGGGTTGGGACGAAGTGCTGCTTTCGCGCCGGGCGGATTTGCGCGACGCGTTAGCGACAAAGTTTGTGCAGCCGAGCCTGGACCAGGCTTTGCGCGAAGGCACGCTTACAGCGGCAGAGGTCAGCCAGCGCATGGTTACGGCACGAGCCGATACGTCATCGGTGCCGCAAAACCGCATCACTCTCGATGCGTTTCGCACGACTTACGCCAGCTATGCCGCCAGTCTCAAACAAAGCTACGGCCTGTTACGCAAAAGCCAGAGTGAGCTAAGTGTGACGGTCTTCGATGTCTCAGCCGTTTTCGGGCATCCCGCTACCGCAGTTCGTATATCCCGCAACGATATTTACCCGAATCCTGACTACAGCACGCTCAAGGCCGTCCGCCAATTCAATCCGCTGTCAAACTCGCTACCCGCCACCCTGAATTCCCATGTCGTACCCGCACCGGTTTTCAATGCTGTGCGGGTGGCCCTCGAATCAGTCGGTCAAGGTCAACCTGTGCGCATTGCGCGCACACCGCTAGCGTGGGCCATCGACAACTCCAAGTCATCGGCAACGGCAACGGCAACGGCAAACATCGTACTGACACCAGCAGCGGATCTGCAGCCGCCCGCTGCGGCCGAAGCGTTACCGTGGACTTCCATCAGCGCTCTTTCAGAGGATGCGATTCAGCATCCCTACTCTCTGCTTACCCTACCCGACGGTGATGTGTTGCTTAGCGCCGATGGCTACTTCAGCGTCGAAGGTCGACTGTCGAGCCAGACGCACATATGGCGACTTCACGGCGACGGCCATGCATGGAAAGCACACTCGATTTGGCAAGGCGACCACGGCGCCCGGCAAATGGCTATTAGTGCGGACGGGAGCATGGTTTGGTTTTCGGGCGCGGTGGCAGGGGACCAAGCCGATCAGCTATTTTCATGCGACGTGGTCACCGAGCGAGTGACGGCCTATACCGCAAATTTTGTAGGTAGTGATCCATCGAAAGACGGCAGCGCAGGTTGGGAGCTGAGCGGCAACCAACTGCCGACCTATTTCGCTTTCGACCTCTCGGAGGAATACACGAGCCCCGCTGGGCGCGATCTTTTCGAAGCTTTCCAGCCCACCGGTCGACCGCCCACAGCAGGAGGCTCATGGGCATTCAGCGCGACAATGAAATCGGCTCGTCAATCCATGATGAATGCACAGATGCAAGGGAACACGCTAATCAAGCCGGTGCGATGGCGCGGCACGAAAACGTTCTGGACGGAAGATCAAATCGGCATTGCCGAACTGAACGCCGCCGACGGCCACTTGTTGCGCGCCTTCGCGTTACCACAACGTTTTGGTACACCTGATCCGAAAGACGTTACCGGAGCAGCCCAATGGGTCCCCACCCCGCTAGGCTCCCCCGAGGGGAACTGGATCGCCACCGGCTTCGTGCTGATGTTGAGCGATGACGGCAAGATGCCACCGAGTCTCGAAGGTAATCCGAACCGCAACGATCGCTTCGTCGGCATGCATGTCGTCGACCTGAAGGACGGCCATGTGCGCTTGTCGGCGTTGCTTGGGCGCGCCGACACCTTGCAAGCTGCCGCGCGCTCGGCACATGGACGGCTGCTTGCACTGGGCTCGAACGACACAACCACGGGAGACCCGAGGGTCGCGCTGTGGGACGTCACCGGAAGCCAAGTCCCGTTACAACTCGCCAGCCCTCTGCGTGGCGAACTGAATGCACTCGCTTTTTCCTGGAGCGGCACCGAGCTGTGGGCATTCGGCAATCGGGGGCTGATGCACTGGCACCTGCCTGTGGCATTTACCGACGCGGCCGACCGCGACAGCTTTCCGGATCAATCGCAGAACTGAGTTATGCGGTGCTCGTAATCAAGCGGAACCGGACCATCCTTTGCCGCCAATCTCAGGCCAGCCGGCTACCGTTCGGTACCGGCCGCTCGATCGCCGTAATCACCACGCCGCCGCCAGTATGAAATCCCGTGAGCAGGAACTGTGAGCGAAACGGGCCGATCTGCTTTTCGGGAAAGTTGATCACGCCGACGACCTGTCGCCCGACCAGGTCCTCAGCTTTATACAACGCTGCAATCTGCGCGCTGGTTTTCTTCTCGCCGTAGGGTCCAAAATCTACCCACACTTTCCAGGCCGGCTTGCGCGCTTCGGGAAACGGTTCCACCTTCGTCACGGTACCGGCAACGATCAATACCTTGTCGAAATCAGCCCAGCTGATTTCTGCTGTGCTCTGCAAATGATCTTCGCTCATCCTTCCAGTCTCGTCTTGAACCAATCGTTGCTTTGATGCCACCAGTAGCTGGCTTGCGCGCCAAGAAAGCCCAGCGGGCGGTGGGTGCTATCCAGACCGTAGTTGGAAAACTGCTTCCAGCCCTCGTCGCCACCGGCTATTGCTGCAGCCAGCAACTCTCCGGCCGCACATGTCGGCGCAACGCCGTGGCCGCCAAACGCCTGCGCCCACCACAGCCCGTCACCACTGCTTCCGATTTGCGGCATCTGGTGGCGCGCATAGCTCATCAATCCCGACCATGCGTAGTCGATCTTCACACCTTTCAGCTGTGGGAACACCCGCAACAAGTCATGTCCGAGTAGCTTTTTTACGGCATTCGGCGACCGATTACGCACGGAAATGCGGCCGCCCCACAGCAATCGCGTATCCGGCAAGGGGCGGTAATAGTCGAACGCAAAGCGGCTGTCGTAAATCGCGGCGCGCGTGTGCAGGCAGGTGTCGAGACGATCGCCCAGCGGCTCCGTCGCCATCACGTAGGTGGCGATCGGTAGGATCGCGCGATCGATCTTTTTTTGCAGACCGGCCAGATAGCCACCGCAGGCCAATACCACCTGGTCTGCCAGCAATTCACCTTGTGCCGTACTCAGGCGCCAGCGCGTGCCCTCTCGGCGCAATCGCCATACAGCGCTGTCTTCGTGAATGCGTACACCCTGCCCTGCTGCTGCCGAAGCAAGACCAATCGCATAGTTCAGCGGATGCAGATGCAGCGCGTGACGTTCGTACAAACCATCGTAATAGCGCTCGCTGCGCACACGTTCGCGCAGTTCCTGTTGAGGCAGCCACTCCCAATGGGTGTCGAAGTGCTCGGCGAGCATCTGCTGTCGCTTGCGCAATACACCTGGGTCACGAAACCAGTTGGCCCAGATCACTCCCTGGTCAACCATGTCACAGGCAATCGCGTACTTCCCCACGCGCTGGCGGATGCGTTCGACCGCTGCCGTGGTGAGCTGGAACAGCGCCTGCGCGCGTTGTTCGCCCAACTGATCGAGCAGCGTCCGCTCACCCAGCGAGTAGCCCCCGAAGACAAAACCGCCATTGCGGCCCGAAGCCCCGAAACCGATCTGTTCGCGCTCCAGCACAACGACGTCGCGTACACCACGTTCGGCTAGCCCCAACGCCGTATTCAAGCCGGCGTAGCCGCCGCCGACTATGGCGATGTGTGTCTGCTGCTGCCCGTGAAGCGGTGCGTACGATGCATATGGCGTAGCGGTGGCGCGATAGTAGGAGGGCGTTGGGGATTGCATCATGCTCTTGCGTCTGCTCGTGAGGCTCGAAGGCTTGACCGAGCATACCGCGGCTCGTCCGCTCATTCGACCAGGCTTACCCCCAACGGGCGCTGATCGCTGCGGCCGTGGTCGTCCACCACGCGCACACTGTATCGGCCCGCGCTCTGCGGCTGCCACATCAGCGACTCGCCCGGTGAGCTGCGTCCTACATAGGCATCATCGACGAACCAATACAGGGCGTGCGTGTCGGCGTCGGTAGTCGCGATGAAGGCAATCCGTTCCATTCCCTGCTGTTTCAGGCGCAGAGCATAGGTGCTGCCACGCAGCGGTGAGGTGATCTGTGGCGGATCCCCGCCGGGTTGTCCCGCACCGTTGCAGGAAGGATTCTGTGGCGGCTTGCGGCGGGGAATGCCGGCCTGCGCGAATACCTGCTGCAAGTCGGACGGCCAGAATTCGTAGACCTCGACATGGGTATGCTTGTCGGCATAAGGCGGGCACGCCGGTTGACCGGTGGCGTCATCGATTACCACGGGCCGGTGTACGTTGCTCACCTTGATCGGTGACTTTCCAGGGATGAACCAGGTCAGCCCCTTCTGTGGGCACCACTGGTTCGGCAGCTCGCCACTGGCCAGGCAGATCTCCACGCGCTTGAGGTTTGCCGGCATGTGTCGAACGGGCTCTTGCAGGTGGGGATGTTCTGCATGCAGGGCATCCACAATCTGGAAGAACAGCGGCGCCGCTGCTTCCGCTCCAACGAAGGCCGGGTTGCCGGTGCTGTCGAAATTGCCCACCCACACCACCAGCACGTAGGGGCCGAAGCTGCCGGCTGTCCACGCATCGCGGAACGCCCAAGACGTGCCGGTCTTCCAGTACACCGGCCACGGTGTGGGCTGCGCGCCGGTGGTTTCGTCGGGACGTGGATTTTGCCGAAGCATGTCCATCACCATGAAGCTGGCTTCGTCGCTGAGCAGGCGCGTGCCGACTGTCGGTGGATCGTCCGCGCGCAGTCGCAAAGATTGCAGCACGCCACGATTGGCCAGCATCGCGTACAGGCCTGCCAGTTCCTGCATGGTGACTTCACCGCCCCCGAGCACCAGCGCCAATCCGTAGTGCTGCTCACTCGCCATGTGGCTGATGCCAGCTTGCCGCAGAAAATCGTAAAGATCCGGGTGCTGAAGTTGCGAGGCAACCCATACCGCAGGAATATTTCGGCTGCGTATCAGCGCCTGCGTTGCGGTAATCGGCCCCAGGAAGTGGCCGTCGAAATTCTCTGGTGTGTACGGGCCAAACGCGGTCGGCACATCGCGCAATACCGTCTGCGGATGCAGCACACCCTGATCGAACCCAAGCGCGTAGATGAAAGGCTTCAAGGTCGAACCGGGCGAACGTTTCGCCAGCGTGCCGTTGACTTGCCCCTGGATCGATGAATCGGCGTAATTCACCGAGCCGACCATCGCCTTGACGCCCATGTCGCGTGTATCGACCAGAATCGCCGCTGTATTGCGGATACCGCGCGACGCGTTGCGCTGCACGTAACGCGACATCTGCTGTTCAAGCGCGTGCTGCAAATTGAGATCGATGGTGGTAACGAGCTTTGCCGAGTCTGTACCGGCCGTATTGTGCTGTGTGGCGAGAGCCTGCTCCACGGCGTGTGGCGCTTCGAAAGGCAACTGCGACAGTGGACGCAGATTCAGTGGAAGCGCGAACAATGGTTTCTGTGCCACGTCTTGCGGATGCCCTTGCAGCCAACGCGCATACAGTCGATTGCGCGCCAGTGCCAGCGATGGATTGATCATCGCATCGTCGGGACCATGCGTCGCGTGCAGGCGCCGCGCCGGATCCTGCGGTACCACAGCCAAGGTCAGCGCTTCGGGCAGTGTGAGTTGATCCGGTGGCTTGTCGAAATACGCAAGACTCGCTGCACCGACGCCTTCCACGTTGCGACCATACGGCGCATCGTTGAGATAAGCCTCGAGAATGTCGCGCTTCGAATAGAACAGCTCAAGCTGGATCGCGCGCGCCAACTGTCGCAGTTTGCCGCCCGGCGTACGCGTATTGAGTTGCCACATCAAACGCGCCAGCTGCATCGTGATGGTAGAGCCGCCTTGAGGGTGACCATGCCGCGCATAGGTGACCCATGCGCCACGCAGCAATCCATACGGATTGAAGCCGGCATGCACGTAATACCAACGGTCCTCATGCAGTAGGACACCCTCGACCAGTTGCGGCGAGATGTCTTTCAGCGGCACCCACAGTCGATAGCGATCGTCACTGGCCAGAGTGAGCCGCAATAGATGATCGTGATCGTCGTAGACCGCTGTGGACGACGGCAGCCAGCTGCGCAAGGGCGGATGCGGCCACAACCGGCAGCCGATCAATATCGCGGCGATCAGCGCGAATCCGACCAGCCAGTTCTGCCAGCACTGGAGTAGGCGTTTTGGTGTTTGGAACATGGCTTTATGGCGAGCACCCGCCCCTCACCCCAGCCCTCTCCCCAAAGGGGAGAGGGGGCAAGGCCCCGTCTTCATGATGGGGAGAACGGGCTTTGGGCAGCTGATCACGGCTTTTGCGTCACGGTCAGACTGGAACCACCAGGTGAACGGGCCTGGATGGCGCGGTCGTACATCGATTCGCCATAGGCCGGCGGCACGATGAACTTGCCGGCGTTGGTCGCCTTGATGCGGTAGACGAACTCGCGCACGTCGGGTGTTGCCGTGCCATAGATCACGACACGATCCTCACGGATATCCGCGTATTCCGGCTCCCACGTCGAGCTGGAAAGACCGATCGGCGAACGCCATGCCTGCGGCTTGACCTCGCTGTCGCCACCCCGATCGCTACTCTGGTCGCTCGTGTCCGACGAGCTGTCGGCAGGCTGACCGGTGGCCGCCGGCGGTGGCTGGATCACCGGCTCGAACCCACCCGGCAGCAGATCGACAATGGCCACGTTGCCGACACCAGCGTCACCCGTGGCGCGAATCTTCACGTGTACATCGATCTCGTCACCCACGTTGATCTGTGTGAGCGCGTTGCCTTTCGCATCGGTGTAGTCACGCACGATCTCGATGCCATCCTTGATCGCCTTGTCGGGCGCGGTGCTGTCGTAGCCACCCTGACTTGCGACATACCAGGTTGCCACCGAGCTGCGGTTGATGAAGCGCAGCTGGTTCGCTGCCTTGTCCCAACTACCGGCCTGCAACAAGTTCGCCTGCAGCGCAGCGATCGATTTCGCACTACCGTCGGCGTGCACTTCCTGGATATCCAGCTTGTCCAGATCTCCCGCGGTCTGCCTGGAGTAGCTGTCCAGTGCCAGTATCGTCATCGACGCTGACAGCGTGTTGTACCTATCGTGCCCAAGCGGCCAGGCGATGTTTTCCATGACACGTGGCGACAGCGCCTTGGCCCGTTCCGGGAAATGTTTTGTCAGTACATACAGAACACTCGCGTCTCGGGTAAGCGGGTCGTAGTAGTAGCCATAGACGAAGTACTTGTCCCCCAGCTTGCGCTCCAACTGCTGTTGCGGACCGGCGATCAATTTGTCGGCTTCAGCGTCCTGTTTGAGCATCTTGTAGGAGGCAGCCAGCCATGCGGCGGCCAGATCGTTCTTCCAGTCTTTCGGATCGACTTCGTCCAGGCGCTTCTGCACGGTAGCTAGGTCGTTCGTCGTGACATTGCCCTGACGAGTCAACAGGTACACCGCATAAGCGCGCTGACGAAGTTGGTCGAGTGTGTTCAGGCTGTCATCGGCGGCCATTTTCTTCAGGTACTTGTTGCCGCCATCGATCATGTCCTGCGGCACGGTCACACCACGATCGCGTGCTTCCAGCAGGAAGTTCATCGCGTACGCCGACACGAACGGTTCCGATTCCGGCGTTGCCGACCACAGGCCGAAACCGCCTTCGCTGTTCTGACGCGAATGCAACGTATCGAGGAACTTGCCGAGCGCTTCGTCGTCGCTGATCGGCTTGTCGCTGGAGGCCGGCTGCAATGCGTGGGCAAACACCGGCACCACCGGCCACTTCGCTACCACCAGCAACGGCATTGCCGAACTGATGATCTGCTCGCTGCAATAATTCTGATAGTTCACCAGATAGCTCGTGATGCCTTGCGCAAGCACCAGCGGCAAGCTGGAAGTCGCTGCATCACGGGACGCATGCGCGTCGTACATCGCACGAAGATGTGCAAGCTCAGCCTGGCCACCCGCATCGACGCGACCGGCATCAACCTGAGTGCGGTAAGCCGCCGCCGGCCGCACCGACAAATCGACGCTCTGCTTCGCTGACTTGCCGCCATAGCCGGCCGTAAAGCTCAAGTTGCCCGAGCCGAGCTTGTCGGTAGCCTTGACCCGGAACGACAGCACGCCCTCACGCATCTCGCCCAGATCCAAACTCTTCGATACCGGCCCAAGCACTTGCAACTGCGGGCCAACGTTCAATGCGACAGCGACCGGTACCGTCTTGCCAGCCAGACCGGTGAGATTGTTCGCGACGCCGACGCTGATCTCCGCCTCGTCACCGGGCGCCAAGGTCAGCGGCACATTGGGCGATAGCACGAAGTCAGCCCGCACCGTGGTCGAGCCTTCGAAGGTGCCGATGTGGTTTGGCGACACGGCGACGGCCATCACCCGCAGCTTGCCGTTGAAGTAATCCGGCACGGTGTAACTGAAGTCCTTGTCGCTATCGACATCCACGATGCCGGACCAGAAAACAACCGGCTTGTCGCGCTTGCGCTTGAACGGGTTCAACTGTCGGGCCATGGCTGCGTCGGCATCGCCACCGGGCGCAGCCATCGCCATCATTTTCTCGAACTCGGGCAGGATCAGGTCGAGGATCTGCGAGGTATTCACGTCCAGCATTTTTTTGCGGAAGAAGAATTTCAGCGGGTCACCGAGCTTGTAGCGCGCCACCTGCAGGATGCCCTCGTCCACCGCGAACAGCACGACCTTGGTCGGTTGCGCCGCGTGCAACTTGAACGTGACGGTCTCGCCCGGCTTTACCAGCGCTGGCGACTCCACCGTAAGCGCATTGCGCCGCGCATCGAGATTCACCGAGAACGGCACCACGCCATAACTCAGCGGACTCATGAACACTTCGTCCGACGACGGGTCGCGGATGTACTGCACGTTGATGTAACCGTTGCCCTCGAAGTCCTTGGGTACGGTGATGTGCTGCACCGAGCTGGTGGTGTCGGCATGGAACCAGGCGTGCGCGTAGACCTTGTCACGCTCGATTGTGATCAGGCCGCTGCCGGCATACGGCGCGCGTATCGCCACTTCCACGGGCTCACCTTGGGCGTAGTCCTGCTTGCTCAAGTTAAGTTGCAATTCCGCGTTGCGATCGAGCGAGCGCGTGACGTTCGCATCGCCGGCGACGGCATATTCCACGCGATTGATTTCGATGTTGTCCGTCGCCCGACGAATCACCAGCGCATAGTTGCCTGGCTTGTCGGTGGGCAGCGTGTAATCCATACCGGCGGCGGGGATCGTCAGCGGTTGTTCGCTGATCGGGATCTCCTTGAGCTTGGAGTCGTATTTGTAGACACCCGAATCCTGCTTGGTCAGAACCGATACGTAGCGCCGTTCGATCAGCTGCGCTTTAAGGCCCTTCAGCTCGAACGCCTTAGCCTGCGGATTGATGGCAACCAGATGCACCGCGCGCGGACTGCTGCGCGTGATGTAGTCGAGACTGTCGACCGACCTGTAGCCGACCAGCCAGTCGTTGCTGGATACCAGCGCCTGTGCGGCAGCTGCCACACTGCGCCCGCTATCCGCTTCATACGCCTTGCTGAGGAAGTACAGCTGATACGTCGCGTCAGCATACTTCTTCAAGCCGAGATCGAATTCGGCATGACCTTTGTCGTCCGTCTTGCCGTCTTGCAGCGACTCCTCATAGCCTTCCTTCGCACGACGTACGTCGTAGAAGTGGTAGTCGGGCCAGCTATGGAACGCAGGCCATGCCGGACGCAGAGTCAGCGATGCTTCGACACGACGATTGGCGGCCGGGGTGCCAAACAGATTCTGTGCGTCGACCAGCCCCTTCAGCTGATCGGGCTTAACCCAACCTTCTGCCACCTGTTGTGACAGCGTGGCGGTGACCTTCATGCGATCGGGCATGAACTCCTTCACCTGTATCGTCGTACTGCCGATCTGCGTATCGGCCTTGTCGTCCTTGACGATATACAGGTTCACCGTCCAGGTGCCGGTCGGCGCCGTTTCGGCGGGGGTGTAGTCGAGTTCGCCAAAGCCGGAGGCGTCCATCGTCATGTCCTTCCACGACACGCTGACGCCACGTGGATCGACGATCTCGGCCTTCAACGGAATGCCCGCAACATTGCGCGACCAGCTCGCCGCACGCACGATCAAACCGATATGGAACAGATCGCCCGGTCGGTAAATGCCTCGATCGGAAAAGAGGTAGGCGGATAGTTGGCCCTGGCTCAACGCGTTCGGTTCGCCGCCAATATCAAAGCGCGAGTAGTCGAGCTGACGATCACTGCCGCCGATCGGAAGGAACGACAGATCGTCACCCTTCTTCACCACGTACAGCTCCGGTGTCTTCTCGTGATCCAGTCCCTTGAACGTGGGGAAATGCACCATGCCGTCAGCTGAGGTTGCCTGGGTATACAGCGTCTGTCCGTTCATCGCCAAAACGGACACGCTGGCACCCTCGACTGGCTGGCCGGTGTGGATCGACTGCACGAACACGTCCTGGCTGCCGTCCAGCGCACGCTTCACCAGCATGCCCAAGTCGGTGACCACGATCATTCGCGTATCGCTTGCGCTGTCACCTTGCGCATCACCGCCGTCGCTGTCATTCGAGCTGTCGCTGGAGGAAGAATCGGCGCTGCCGTCAGCAGAGTCCGCCGCCGTGGAGCTATCAGCACTGGTATCGTCCTTGCTGCCGTCTGCAGCATGTGCGACGCCCTGCTCGGCGCGAGCCTTCGCCTTCGCTGCCGCAACTTCCTTCTTATGCTCCGCGACCGGATCGTAACTGGACAGGTGCAGCAGAAACACGCCGCGCTTGCCGTCCTTCAGATACTGACCAAGGTCGATGCCTTCGTAATGCGGCTTGCCCACATCGGTCTTCGGAAACTCGCGCTTTTGTTCGAAGCGCTCGACGATGTGATCCTCACTGAACGCGTAGCCGAGGTCCGGCTTGGTGTAGGTGCCCTGATTGAAACTCACCAGATGCTGCAGCTGATCCGGCAACACGCGGCCGATCTCCAGCTTCATGCCAGGCAGGTTGCGCCCCACGATGGAAATTCGCTTGCTTCCGCTCAGCGACAGCAGCGAACCGTTTGCCATGAAGCGCAACAGCTTCGGATAGTCAGGCACACTGAACGTCTGCGTCGACGGCTTGCCGAGAATGTAGCCACCGAATGATTTCAGGCCGTTACCGATGCGCACATAGATACGCTGACCGGGCTCGGCCTTGTACTTGAAACTCTGCAGCGCGGCGTAGTCGTCTTCCGTCGGAACCAGCTCCAGATTCAACGGCTGCGACTGGCGCAATACTGCCTCGCTTACCTGTGAAACATCCCAGCTATAAGGTGCGTCGTCGTCGGCCTGATTTTCTTCAGGCTTGCGCTTGGGAAGTATCCAGGCCTTCGTCAAGCCCGCCAACTCGCTACCGCGCACGGTGCCGCTGAAATTGACGACCAGCACCTGCTCGGGTTCGTACTTGTCGTTATCGACGAGCGTCGGGCTGACGTCGTCCGCCTTGAGGCTGTACAGACCCGGTACGCGCACGCTCGCCTGCAGCGCCTTGTCGGTGCCGTCACCGCCGCGCGAACTGCGTACCCCGCTGTCTATCTTCAGCGCTACCGCGCCGTCATCGTGCGGCAGATCCAGCGGTTGCGAATGTACCCAGGCCTGCAGCTTGTTCTTGTCATAGATCACACTGAATTTCAGCGCGGGTCCGCTTTTGCCATCCTTGGCCATCAACGCGAGCGCGATGCGTTTCTCGAACTGCGCTGGATCAACCGCGTAATTGAAGGTGACCGGGAAAATGACTTTCTTCGCTGTTGCGTCCTGCGGATCCTGATAGAACTCGGCCTCGCCAGTTGTCGCCGTGAACGGCACGGTATCGAACTTGAAATGATCGTCGGCCATCAGCACATGGCTGGCAAACGCCTTGGTGATGTCGAAACCCACCTTGTAGTGCTCGCCTACCGGCCAGTCGGCAGCGGGCACGAAACGCAGGGTATGGTCGTCCGTCCAGCTCCACTGCCCCTTCACTTCCGGCGACATGGTGATGCCTGCGGTGACCGGCTTTCCGACCAGCTCGATCGGCGCTGCCGAACCGGAAAAGGTCAGCTCAAGGGGATGGATGACGATCGGCTGTACCGTGTAGTCGGTCAGCTCCGGCGCCTTGACCTCCCAGCTGATGCGCTGGGGTTCCGGTGGCCGAGGCCTGTGCTGGTACCACTGCCAGCCGAACCAGCTGCCCGCGGCCAGCAACACCAGCGCCAGCAGCGCTCCGGCGCTATGCAGGGGACGGCGTTTCACCAACAGCATCCAGCCAGGCGCCGACCACGATACGTCGCCAACCAGCGGGTGCAAGATCACCCCGATGGCATGCCACAAAGCGCGCAACAAGCGCACCGGCAACAAGAGAAGAAACCGCAGCAAATCCATAGTGCTTTCCCTGGTTTTTGTCCGTTGAACCGCACCGGCGCCATCGCAAGTGCCGGGACATCCGCATTGAACAAGACATCGCGCCTGCACGCGATGTCGTTGCCCAACTCAGGTTTTCCCCAATTGAATCCTGCGCCAGAAACATGGCAGAACACGGTTTCAATTCTGACACGATTCAGACGGGTGATTGGCTACGTCAGTCAGGTGCATGACCCATGCACACCCTGCCCTCGGCCAAGGGAAAGCATGAGCTTCTCGTCAGGCCTTTGCCATACGAATTGTCTGAAAACCCCGCTTCGGCTAGCGCGACGCCAGCGATCGGTCGCGCGACCCGTCCGGGTGTTCACCTCCGCTCAATCCAGGGGCGGGAAGAGATGAGGTCGCTCGTCCATACAGTCGGCGCTTCTTTGAGGCCGGCTTGATACCACGCATCACCGCGTCGTGATCCGCTGTCGTCTTTGCGCAGAGGCTGCTCTGCGCAAGGACGACCCACTCCCATCAAAGCTGGCTGAGGAACTCACGCACGGTTGGCGCGAGCTTCGGATCCTGCATCGCCATGTGCATCGTCGCTCGCACCAGGCCTGCCTTGTTGCCGCAATCGAAGCGGGTACCCTCGAAACGATAGGCCAGTACCTTGCCCTGCTCCTTCAGCAGCGCATCGATCGCATCGGTGAGCTGGATCTCGCCGCCGGCGCCCGGCGTGGTTTGCTCCAGCAGATGAAAGATGCGTGCGGGCAGGACATAACGACCGACTACCGCCAGATTGGACGGTGCGTCGGCAGGCTTGGGTTTCTCCACCATGTGGCGGATCTGCGCGCTGCGTTCGTCGATCGGGGTGGCATCGACGATGCCGTATTTGTCGGTTTCGTTGTGCGGCACTTCTTCTACCGCAATGACGCCAGCATGCTGCGTCTCGGCCAGTTCGGCCATCTGCCGCAGTGCGCCCTTGCCTGCACCGTTCCAGATCAGGTCGTCGGGCAGCACCACACCAAAGGGTTCGTCGCCGACCACGGGCTTCGCACACAGCACGGCGTGGCCAAGGCCAAGCGCTTCAGGCTGGGTCACGAAGATGGCCCGCACATGCCGCGGCAAGGTGCCTTGCACCAGCGCGAGCAACTCGTCCTTGCCCTTTTCCTGCAGCTTCGCCTCAAGCTCGTAAGCCTTGTCGAAGTAGTCGGCAATCGCGTGCTTGTAGCGATTGGTGACAAAAATCAGCGTGTCGGCACCGGCATCCACCGCCTCGTCGACGGCATACTGGATCAATGGCTTGTCGAGTACGGGCAGCATTTCCTTGGCGACCACCTTGGTCGCCGGAAGAAAGCGCGTACCCAATCCGGCCACCGGAAACACCACTTTGCGTAGAGGCTTGCTCACTCACTTTTCTCCGGATTCGTGCGGCGAATCGACACCACGTTGTCCGGTTGTGCCACTTCGCTCCAGCGGAACGAAGGCAGCAGTCCGGACACGCAGCGTCGCAGTTCTTCTTCATTGAAAACGATCACCGCCTCGGCAGCCTTGTTCAGCAGTGCCTGCAGCAGATCCCACGATACTTCGCGATGTTGCGCCAGAAAGATCTTGGCATGTCCGGTTGCGCTGTAGTTTTCCAGCGGATGGAACAATTCCTCGAACAGTTTTTCACCGGCGCGAAGTCCGGTGTAGACAATCGGGATCTCGCTGCCGGGTTTCTTGCCGGCCAGACGGATCATCTGCTCGGCCAGATCGCGGATCTTCACCGGCTCGCCCATGTCGAGCGCAAAAATCTCGCCGCCTTTGCCGATGCTCGCCGCTTGCAGAATGAGCTGGCAGGCCTCGGGGATCGTCATGAAGTAGCGGGATATCTCCGGGTGGGTCACCGTCACCGGACCACCATCATTGATCTGTTTCCGGAACAACGGCACCACCGAGCCCGCGGAATCCAGCACGTTGCCGAAACGCACCGTCATGAAACGGGTGTTGGCATGCGCGTTGAGATTCTGGCAATAGATTTCGGCGACGCGCTTGCACGCACCCATGACGCTGGTCGGGTTGACCGCCTTGTCGGTGGAGATCAATACAAAACATTCGACCCCGGCTTCACGCGCCATGTCGGCCACGGTGCGTGTGCCCAGCACGTTGTTGCGAAATGCCGAGCGCAGTTGCCCCTGCAGCATCGGTACGTGCTTGTAGGCGGCTGCATGGAACACCACTTGCGGCTTGGCCTCCGCAAACGCCTTCTGCATAGCCGCCTGGTCACCACAATCGGCCAGGATGCCGTCGAGGATCAGTTCGGGGAAGTCCGCTCGCAGTTCCTGGGTGATGCGGTACAGGTTGTATTCGCTTTGCTCGACCACGGTCAGCGACTGCGCCCCCAGCCGCGCAATCTGGCGGCACAACTCAGAGCCAATCGAACCGCCGCCGCCGGTCACCAGCACCCTTCGCGCGGTCAGGGTTTCCCGGATCGCGGTCCAGTCCAGCTCCACCGAGTCGCGACCGAGCAGATCCTCGATCGCTACTTCCTTGATCTCATTGAACTGGGCTCGGCCGGCGACCACGTCTTCCAGCCGCGGTACGGTGCGATACGGCAGACCGGTCGCATCGCATAGCGCCACCACCCGTCGCATCTCGGTGGTCGATGCCGCCGGCAGCGCGATCAGCAGCATTTCGACGGCTGCCTCACGCGCGACCTCGGTCAACTGATCGAAACGCCCAAGCACGGGGTGACCATTGATGCTGGCCCCGCGCAGACTTGTCTTGTCATCGACAAAACCGACCACGACATAGCGACTGTCATGGCGAAGATCGCGAGACAGTACTTCACCAGCGCGATCCGCGCCCACGATCATGACGCGCTTGGCGGTCCGGTTCTGCAGCAGGTCGCTGCGGCTGTCTTTCCAGAATCGATAGGCCAGCCGTGGGCCGCCGAGCAGCACCGCCAGCAAGATTGGATAAAGCAACAGGACCGAGCGCGGCACGCCGTCGAGTCGGTTGTACAGGAACAGCGAGACGTAGATGGCTACCGTGCCCATGACTGCCGCGCGCAGGATATTCCACAGATCGGGCAGGCTGGCAAAGCGCCACACGCTTTTGTACAACCCGGTCCAGCGAAAAATCAGGCCTTGCACCAGTAGCACGATCGGAAATTCGAGCAGCTGGTAGCTGACGATATCATCCGGTTTGAAGGTATAGCGCAGCAGCTTGGCGATCCACCACGCTAGAGCAGCCATCGTCAGGTCGTGAGCCACGACCGCGATCCGCGGGTGAATGATGCCGACAAATTTACGCAACGACATGGCGGCCTCCTGACAGGTTGCGTCGCAGGCAACGACGCTTGAGCGCCAGCCATACGGCCGCCGCGGTGAGATAAAGAGCGATGGTAATCGGCAATGCGATCTGCAGATGACTGCAGGCCAACCAGGTCAACGGTGCCGCAATCAGCAGGTTCCACGCCAGATAGGCGGCATCTGCCTGGGCGTGCGTCGCGTCAGAACGGACCAGCCACTGATATAGGTGTTCGCGGTGCGCCGTATGCCAGCGGCGGCCACGCAGCATGCGCGTGAGCAGGGTCAGGCTGGCATCCACCACGAACGCCGACGACAGGATCAAGGCCGGCCACAGCAAAGCATGGTCCAGCCGCCACAGCATCGCTGTGAACGCGAAGATCAACAGACCGATGCTGCCGCTGCCGACATCGCCCATGAAGATCTGCGCCGTCGGACGGTTGTAGAACCAGAAGCCCAGACAGGCCGCCGCCAGCGAACCCGCAGCAACGGCCAGCGCTGGCTGTGCCGCCACCCATGCAATCCATGCCAGACCGCTGGCAACGAAGATAGCCTGCTGCGCCAGCAGGCCATCGATGCCATCCATGAAATTGTGCAAGTTGATGCTCCAGGTACCTGCGCCCAACAATAGCGGCAGCCACCACCATGACAAGCCCGTCGCCATCAACGTGAGAGAAAACCAGAGTACCGCGAGCAGCTGGGCTCCCAGTCGCGGCAATACCGGCAGTGGTCGATGGTCGTCCCACCAGCCAGCCAACGCCACCAGCAGCAGTGCACCCGAAAGGCTCACGATCACGCTGACCGGCCATGCCGCAGGCAAGCTCCACAATGCCCCGGGCAGGCAAATCAGCATCGCCACCACGACGCCGATACCGCCGCCGCGTGGTGTCGGAATGCTATGCGAACGACGCTGCCCCGGTTGATCGAGCATGCCGCGCCGATGGGCATAGGCGATCGCGCCGCGCACCAGCAACAGCGTACTCAGCAAGGCAGCCAGCAACCATCCGATGGCCATGAACATCCTCATGTCACTCGCTGGCAACGCCGTGGATCGGACGAATCGTGCTCCAGCTCTTGCAGCTGGGGCACTGCCAATGATGTGCCTTGGCACCGAAACCACAACGACTGCAACGGTACATCGCCTGCCCCTCCAGCAGCTTCTTGGTGAGATCGCGCAGGATCAGGAAGTTCTCGCGCGCCTCGCCTTCGATCTTGTCCATGGTGGCGTCGATCAACGCCATCAGACCCCGCACTGACGGCCGCAGCCGCAGCTGCGATGTCAGAAAGTCGATCGCCGCCCGTTCGCCATCACGCTGCTGATAGAGATGGGTCAGTGCCAGTACCGGCGAAATGCCGCTGTAGCGGCCCAGCATATCGCGCAGAAAAACCTCGGCACGCTCCATCTGCTGAGAGCGGGCATAGCTGTTGAGCAGCGGCGGCAGGATCTCGGGAATGAACGCGATGTCGGCATTGACTGCTGCTTCGTAAGCCGTCACGGCCTCGGCATGGTGGTCATCTTCCGATTGCAGGCGACCGGTCAGCATGAACGCGCGAACGCAGTCGGCCTGGCATTCGAAGGCCTGGCGCAAATAGTCCCGTGCCTCAGCGCGGGCACCATGCTGGCGCGAACGATCGGCCAGCTCGCAGTAGAACTGGGCAATCATCGGCCGCTCGTCCTCGCCGGTCATCACCTCCAGCCGGCGTGCATGCTCGATCGCCTTGTGCCAATCGCGTTCGTGCTGGTAGATCGCAATCAGGTGGCGCAATGCCGATGGGGCATGTGCATCCATCGCCACCAGGTCGGAGAACAGCGCTTCGGCGCGATCGAGCAGTCCGGCACGCATGTAGTCCTCGCCCAGCTCGAGCAAGGCTACGGTCTTCATAGCGTCGGACAAGCCCGGTCGCGACACCAGATGCTGATGCAGCCGGATGGCCCGATCCACCTCGCCGCGACGGCGAAAAAGATTGCCCAGCGCCAGGTGGGTTTCCACCGTGTCGCGGTTGTACTCGGCCAGCTTGAGGAAGACCTCGATCGCCTTGTCCTGCTCTTCGTTGAGCAGGTAGTTCAAGCCGCGGAAGTAGTCCGACGAGAGTTCGCTGACCTCGGCCCCGGAGCGACGTGCCCCAACTCTGCGGGAGGCCCACCAGCCGAGCGCAAAAGCAACGGGCACCAGCACAACCAACTCATACGCAGGATTCATGGATTGGCCGGCAGCTTCTTGTCGGCACTGCGCAGTTGCAGGCGCCGCAGGCGACGCTGTTGCGTACTCACCCCAAGCCATGCGGTGAGGCCGCCAAGCAGCCAGCCGATTACCAACGCCCCCAGCAGCGCGGCACCCTTGGGCAGTCGCACCTGCACGAACGCGAGGTCATAGCTGACCAGGTCGGCATTGAGCGCGCCCAGCACAACGCCGGCGGCAATGAAGATCACAAGGATGAATATCACGAGCAGTCGCATGCTGAGACTTTACCCGATTGGTTGTTACAGGCACAGATAGTGCAAGCGAAAGAGGCCGAAACGATTCAGACCAGTCTTCGATTCGAGCCGAATTACGCACAAGAAAGCAGAGCCGCTTTCATCGCCTGCCGAGCAAAACACAGGTCACCTCGAAAAACCGCTTCTTGGCTCGTCATTCCTGCGAAAGCAGGACAAGCGCAAAGCGCGCAGAACGCTCCAAGAGCGGCCCCGAAGAGGCGAGCGTAGCGAGTAACCCAGCGCCCTTACTCTCCGACGACTCGAGGCCACTGGGTCCCTGCCTTCGCAGGGATGACGAACGGGCAACGGGTTATTTGAAGTGCCTAGCACCGGCTTGCGCCGCCTGCTGCGCAAAAAAGAAGGCAGGACCGGCTTGCGCCGCCTGCCTTCGTTCATCTGGCTTGCCGTATCACTGGCTTGCCTGTTCCAGGTTCAGATTGACGCGTTCGCGCAACTCCTTGCCTGGTTTGAAATGTGGAACGTGCTTGCCTGGCAAGGCTACAGCGTCGCCGGTCTTGGGATTGCGACCCATTCGCGGCGGCCGGTGATGCAATGCAAAGCTGCCGAAACCGCGCACCTCGATGCGCTCGCCGTGAGCCAGTGCATGGCTCATCTGCTCGATCACGCTCTTGACGGCCATCTCGACGTCAGCGAACGCAAGGTGGGTCTGGCGCCTGGCCAGCGCCTCGATCAATTCGGATTTAGTCATGGGGCCCCAATGTCCGTGACATGAAACAACAGGGCGACGATGTGCCGCTGCCCCTGCTACCAAACAACGGGGCGGCTATACGCCGCCCCGCGTCAAGCTCTCGCTTACGATCAGTCAGCCTTGTCGAACTGCTCTTTGAGCAGAGCGCCAAGCTTGGTCGTACCGGTGGAAGCGGATGCGTAGTCGACGATAGCCTCCTGTACATCTTCCTCGTCCTTTGCGCGGATCGAGAGCGCCAGCTGGCGACCCTTGCGATCCATGCCGGTGAACTTGGCTTCGACCTTGTCGCCCACCTTCAGATGCAGTGTGGCATCTTCAATGCGCTCCTTGGCGATGTCGTTGGCACGCAGGTAGCCCTCGACGCCCTCGCCCAGATCGATCACGGCGCCCTTCGCATCGACTTCCTTGACGGTGCCGTTGACGATGCTGCCGCGCGGATTGGCGGCCATGAACTGACCGAACGGATCCTGCTCCATCTGCTTGATGCCGAGCGAGATGCGCTCGCGCTCCGGGTCCACTGCCAGCACCACGGCCTCGATCTCGTCGCCCTTCTTGAAGTTGCGCACGAGGTCTTCGCCGGACATCTGCCAGGAGATATCGGACAGGTGCACCAGACCATCGATGCCGCCGTCCAGGCCGATGAACACACCGAAGTCGGTGATCGACTTGATCTGACCGGAAACCTTGTCGCCCTTCTTGTGCATGGCGGCGAACGCTTCCCACGGGTTCGAGCGGGTCTGCTTGATACCCAGCGAGATGCGGCGACGCTCCTCATCCACGTCCAGCACGGTGACCTCGGTCTCGTCACCGACCTGAACCACCTTGGCCGGGTTGACGTTCTTGTTGGTCCAATCCATTTCGGACACGTGCACCAGGCCTTCCACGCCCGGCTCGATCTCGACGAAGCAGCCGTAATCGGTGACGTTGGAGACCTTGCCGAACAGGCGGCTGCCGACCGGATAACGGCGAGCAATGGCGACCCACGGGTCGTCGCCCAGCTGCTTCAGGCCCAGCGAAACGCGGTTGCGCTCCTTGTCGTACTTCAGCACGCGTACGTCCAGCTCGTCGCCGACGTTGACCACTTCGGACGGGTGACGCACACGCTTCCACGCCATGTCGGTGATGTGCAGCAGGCCGTCGATACCGCCCAGATCCACGAACGCGCCGTAGTCGGTGAGGTTCTTGACGGTGCCCTTGACGACGGCACCTTCGGTCAAACGCTCAAGCAGCTTCTCGCGCTCCTCGGAGAACTCGGTCTCGACGACGGCGCGGCGGCTGACCACCACGTTGTTGCGCTTGCGGTCCAGCTTGATGATCTTGAACTCGAGTTCCTTGCCCTCGAGGTAAACCGGGTCGCGCACGGGGCGCACATCGACCAGCGAGCCCGGCAGGAATGCCCGGACGTCCTTGATGTCGACCGTGAAACCACCCTTGACCTTGCCGGAAATCATGCCGACGATGGTCTCTTCCTTGTCGAACGCCTGCTCCAGGTCGTCCCATACCATCGAGCGCTTGGCTTTCTCGCGCGACAGCTTGGTCTAGCC
>JBAPPP010000315.1:0-2138 GCA_049280175.1 Rhodanobacter sp. | reverse complement strand
TGGGCCATCGGCCTCGATCTCCTCCAGGCTTGCGCGGCCGCCCCAGACTTTCCGAACGACAACGGTGCCATTGAGTTCGACCCACGCGTCGGAGCCTGTCAGCGGATGCAGCAGACGCCGGATACGGGTCTTCCAGCTGCCGATATTGAAGTCGAAATCACGCTGCCCATCACGGTACTTGGCGACGGTGGCTTTGCCGACGCCCGGTGCTGTTTGCGCTGCCTGCGGACTCTGAGTCGGCGTGGCATGGCTTGCTCCGGACGGGCTTGTCTGCCCGAAAGCGTGGCTCGGCCAGAACATAAAGCCCAGGGTGCAGAGCGCGCTGTAAACGCAGATTTTCCTGAAGGCCGACATGGGTTCATCCTCTCGCTGAGGTAAGGTCAGTGCGGGAGAAACTAAGTCAGGTAGTGGTTTATAAAAATAGCCACTTTGCTACGATGTGATATAGCCACTTGGGGATCGATCGGCATGCAACGCATCTCTGCCAGCTTCCTGCCGCCGATCGCGCTCGATGTGAAAGGCGAGACGCCGATGTACCACCAGCTATCCGACTGGTTTCGGCGGGCGATCCTCGATGGTCAGTTGCGGCCTGGGCAACGCGTCCCGTCATCCCGAAGCCTGGCCGGCGAACTGAAGATCTCCCGCGTACCGGTGTTGAGTGCCTACGAACAGCTTTACGCCGAAGGCTACCTGGAGACCTTCGTTGGCGCCGGCACCTGTGTTGCCCGATCGATACCCGACGAGACACTGAAACCGGCAAACACGAAAGCGCGCACCGCCCCGTCGGAAATCCCGAGTCAATCGGCTCCGCGTCGGACCTCCCGACGCGCGGCGTTGATGCACGCCCCCGCACAATCATGGTTGAACAACTTGGGAGCGTTTCGCGTCGGCGTACCGGCCCTCGACCATTTTCCTGCCCGGGTGTGGTCGAAACTGGTGAATCGACATTCGCGGCAGCCACGGGACACCATGGTCTATGGCGATCCCATGGGTTACCTGCCATTTCGCGAAGCGATCGCCGAATACCTGGGCGCGGTTCGCGCCGTCCGTTGCGACGCTTCGCAGATTCTGGTGACGACGGGATCACAGCAGGGTTTGCAGATCGCCGCCCACGTTCTGCTGGATCCCAAGGAACAGGTGTGGATGGAAGAACCCGGCTATCCCGGAGCGCACCAGGCATTGACGACGGCCGGCACGCGGATGATTCCGGTTCCGGTGGATCAGGAGGGACTGAACGTGCCGTGGGGAATCCGCCGGGGGCGCGGCGCGCATGCTGTTTACGTCACGCCGTCACACCAGTTCCCGCTGGGCACGACGCTGAGCGCCACGCGGCGCATGCAACTGCTGACCTGGGCGGTGCACAACGGCGCCTGGATTATTGAAGACGACTACGACAGCGAGTACCGGTTTGGTGGCCGACCGATTGCGTCGCTGCAGGGACTGGATACGGACGCGAGAGTCATCTATGTGGGGACCTTCAGCAAGGTCATGTTTCCCTCGCTGCGCCTGGGCTACGTGGTTGTTCCCAAGGATCTGGTGCCGGCCTTTTCCGCCGTTCGGGATGCCGCGGATACGTTTTCCTCCACGCTGTATCAGGTAGTGATGACCGACTTCATCCGCGAGGGACATTTCGCGCGGCACATCCGCCGGATGCGCGTGCTGTACATGGAACGGCGAGCGACGCTGGTGGAAGCCATCGCCAGGCAGATGGGAGACCAACTCGAAGTGATCGGCGCCGAAGCAGGCATGCAACTGGTGGCACTCCTGCCGCCCGGCGTTGACGATGAAGCGGTGGCAAGAAAAGCCGCCAAGGTAGGTGTGTCAGCCAGGCCGCTGTCCCGCTGCTATTTGAATCCGCCAGCCAGGGGTGGCTTGATTCTCGGCTATGGCGGCGCGAACGCACACGAAATTCGCGAGGGCGTCCGCAAGCTCAAGACCTGTTTTTGAGAAGCTGCGTAATCCAGTAAAACCGGCCACCTGTTGCAGTCGCAAACTCACCACCGCCAAAACTTCTAAAGCAGCCGCTTGCAATGCTTCAAACCTGGCATGAACCAAGCAGGGAGTTGCCTACTTGACTGGACCCACCTCCAGCTGCTGTAAGATGGCGCCGCCATGCGCAAACGCTTTCACATCAGCCG
>JBAPPP010000314.1:0-2742 GCA_049280175.1 Rhodanobacter sp. | reverse complement strand
CCACAAGCCCTCTGAAAGCCTGCCCGGGTAACACTTTGCGGGTACTAATGGCTGTTCTGGTTTGGACGTCCATACGTCCAACCATTATTTTCGATAAAATCGATAAAACAGCTTAAAACCCTTGTGTAGCAATGATTTCACGATGTTTGACGCATCATGAAGTGAAAATGCATTGTTCTGAAAATCACCGCAAACGAGGTCGTTTGAACGAGGCCCGGCGGGGCCTTGGAGATGAACAGAACACGACTGAAAAAATTTAAATCAGTCCTCCGGCGCGAGCGCGAAAAGTTCCATGTTTTGTCCCCGAACGCCCCGACGACGTGGCCGAGCGGAAGATTTCCGACAACCAAGACACGACTCGTCGAGCACAAAACCGGCGGCGTTTTTTTTCTTCGCAGGCGTCTCGACTGACTCACGCGCGCGCTCTGGAACATCAGCCGACCCGATGAAAAATGAAAGATCGAAGGGTGCCTCGACGCGCATCATTGAAGTCTGCCGACGACGTGACGGAAGCGTGTTTCGGATGCCTTCCATGGCGACGCGACGCAACCCTGCGAACTCTCCATCGGACAGATCGCGACCAACGCCGCGGTCAGCAGTGAAGCTGTTGCGCCTGAATCTTTGGGACATCCAGGCGGCCATCCCGAACCAGCGCCTCGACCGCTTCATTCGGGCCGTGCGATGCCCGGATCACTGCACCTTCACGCCCAACTGGCCGGGATCTCGCCGGACAGATCTCTACATCGTCACCGCCGACAGTCCCGGCGCAGCGCGCGAAGTCCGGATGCGAAGCCCGTCCCTGAGGCGTCCTTCGCCAGGCCACCCCTGAAACGATGACGGCCGCAGAGGCGGCCGTCATCGTTTCAGGGGGCTGGAGAAAACTCAGTGGTCTTCGCTTTCGACCAGCTCTTCGTAGGCATTCGCATCGAGCAGCTCGTCGAGTTCCGCGCGGTCGCTCGGGCGCACCAGGAAGATCCAGCCGTCGCCATAGGCGTCTTCGTTGATCGTTTCCGGCTTGTCGTTGAGCGACTCGTTGACCTCGACAACCTCGCCGGAAACCGGCGCGTAGTTGTCCGAGGCAGCCTTCACCGACTCCACTACGGCGGCGCCGGTACCCGCCTTCACGCTGGAGCCGACTTCCGGCAGCTCCACATAGACCAGGTCACCGAGCTGTCCCTGCGCGTGGTCGGAGATGCCCACCCGGACCAGACCGTCGTCTTCGACGCGTGCCCACTCGTGGGATTTGAGGAATTTCAGATCGCCAGGAATCTCGCTCATGATCAGGTCCAGTCGTTGGTTTCAGTCAATAGGGGAGCGGTAATTCTAGCCGCATCCGCCGTGAGGCAGGTGTGCAATGCATGGCTGTGAGTGCTTCAAATACCTTCACAAGGTTTCCCGTCGCGCACAAACGGATATTTCACCAGCCGCACCGGCACTTCGCGGCCGCGGATGTCAACGCGGACCACACCCGGGTCGCCCGCCGGAATGCGCGCAAACGCGACCGCCTTCTCCAGGGTCGGCGCGAAACTGCCGGACAGAATCTCGCCCTCGCCGTTTGCGGTCAGCACCTTCTGACCATGGCGCAGTACGCCCTTGTCATCCAGCACCAGGCCCACCATGACCCGCTTCACGCCGGCAGCCTTGTGCGCTTCCAGCGCCTGGCGACCCATGAACGCGCGGCCCTCGTCCAGCGCGATGGTCCAGCCAAGGTTCGCTTCCCATGGTGAGATGTCCTCCTCCATGTCCTGGCCGTAGAGGTTCATGCCCGCTTCCAGCCGAAGCGTGTCACGCGCACCCAGTCCTGCCGGTGCCACGCCGGCATCGGCGAGCGCCGCCCATAGTGCGACGGCATGGTCGGCCGGCACGATGATCTCGAAACCATCCTCGCCGGTGTAGCCGGTACGCGCGACAAACAGCGGCATGCCGTGCGGCCCCTGGGCGGCCGCGGCAGAAAACTTGCCGAGCTTTTCGATGCGCGCACGATCGACCTCGTGCAGCAGATCAAGCACTTTCGCGCGAGCATTCGGGCCCTGCACGGCGATCATCGCGAACTCGGGACGTTCCTTGACCTGTACGTCGAACGCGACAGCCTGCTTTTCGATCCAGGCCAGATCCTTCTCGCGGGTGCTGGCGTTGACCACCAGCCGGAAAAACTCCTCGCCGAGGTAGTACACGATCAGGTCGTCGATTACCCCACCCTGCTCGTTCAACATGCACGAATACAGCGCCTTGCCATGCACCTTCAGCTTGTCGATGCTGTTGGCCAGCAGATGGCGCAGAAATTCGCGGGTACGCGCACCGTGCAGGTCGATCACCGTCATGTGCGAGACATCGAACATGCCGGCGTCACGGCGTACAGCGTGATGTTCCTCGATCTGCGAACCGTAGCTGATTGGCATGTCCCAGCCGCCAAAGTCGACCATGCGCGCGCCAAGGGCACGATGGGTGGCGTTGAGTACGGTCTTTTCGGTCATCGCGGTGACGCCTTGCAGGGGAGTCGCACATTATCGCCGCCGGCCCAGGGCATTCCAAGCGCTGATGCAATCCAGGCGGCGATGCGCCAGCGGATGGCCAGCGGGATCAGCGATCCCGCCGATTCACCCAACGAAAGGTGAGATTGAGTCGCGCGCCGACTACGGCGCGAGTTTTTGGCAGGTCGTGTCGGTATAGCCGCTGGGTCTGGCCAGCCATGCGCAACAGGCTGCCATGCGGCAGCGGCAGACGGACGGTGTCGTCCTGCGT
>JBAPPP010000313.1:0-6422 GCA_049280175.1 Rhodanobacter sp. | reverse complement strand
GCGATGGCGGCGTAGATGCGGGCGTGACCGTCGTTCATGCTCAAGTTCAGGAATGTTCTGCCATCAGGCAAGTGAAAGAAGCCGCACACGACCAGGGAATGATTTTGACACCCGATCGACGCGACGTGGACTCGCAGACGTGGCAGAGTAGCAGCGCCTTTTACCCGCCACGGAAGTCGCACCATGCGTCACTTTGAAGCCGTGCGTTCCCACATCAGCAGCCAGCACGAACTGCGTCACAACGATCCGTACCTGATCAGTTTCGATCTGGAGCTGTCGCGCGATCGGCATCAGGGCATCTATCTGGCCGAACTGGAAGACGAGTCAGGCCGTCGCTATCTGCGCATTTCCACCCCGATCGGCCCGCTCGCAGGCACCGATCCAAGCCGCTGCCTGCGCTTCAACTGGCAGCAGCGCACCGGCTTTCTGGCAGTAGCCGACCTCGACGGCTCGCCCTACCTGCATCTGTGCGAAAACCGCCCATACGAATTGCTCGACAGCGATGAGCTGCAGCGCGTGGTCCGGGAACTGGGCACGCTCGGCGACCAGCTGGAACAGATCGTCGTCAGCGGCGGCGACGCGCTCTAGGCTCTAGGCCCGTGCGACGAGCGTCACCAGCCCATAGGCCAGCAATGCCGTGACCGGCAGGGTCAGAATCCACGCCCACACCATGCGCTCCACCACCGACCAGCGAATGGCGCTGAAACGCTTGGCCGCGCCCACACCCATGATCGAGGCGGACACGTTGTGGGTGGTCGATACCGGAATACCGAACATCGAGGCGGTCAAGATGACCGCGGCGGAGCTGGTTTCGGCAGCGAAGCCATTGATCGGGTGCAGCTTGACCATCTTGTGGCCCAGCGTCTTGATGATGCGCCAGCCACCACCGGCCGTGCCGCCGGCCATGGTCAGTGCGCATACCACTTTCACCCAGACCGGGATGACAAAGCCGCCGGCGGTGTTCTCAGCGATCCTGAGAAAACCCAGCCACTGCGGCAACTGATCGAACTGATGCGCCGCGGTGCCGCCGGCCAGCGCCAGCGCGATGATTCCCATGCTCTTTTGCGCATCGTTCATGCCGTGCGCCACTCCCATCGCCGTCGCGGAAAAAATCTGCGCCTTGCCGAAAAAGCTGTTGACGAACGGGGTGCGGCCGAACCGGCGCATCCAGCCACGCCGATTGGCAAACCATGCCAGCAGCGCATACAGCCCACCCATCAGCGCAAAGCTGATGATGAAGCCGGCCAGCGGCGACAGCACCATCGGGATGATCACCTTCGGGATCACGCCGTGGCCGGTAATCCAGTTGCCTTGCACCCAGATCACCGAGTTGAACTTGTTGCCTGAGGCCGCGACTGCCGCACCCACCAGCGAGCCGACCAGCGCGTGGCTGGAGCTGGACGGCAGGCCCAGCCACCAGGTGATCAGATTCCACACAATCGCCGCCAGCAACGCGCAGATCACCAGTTGCGGGCCCACGTCGATCACCCCGGCATCGATCAACCCGGACGCAATCGTGGCCGCCACAGCGGTGCCCAGCAACGCGCCAAACAGGTTGGTGACAGCTGCCAACAGCACCGCCTGACCAGGCGTCAACACCTTGGTCGCCACCACCGTGGCGATCGAATTGGCGGTGTCGTGAAAACCGTTGATGTAGGTAAAACCCAGTGCGATCAGCACTTCCGCCAGGACCAGACTGAGGCTCATGCGCAGTCTCCGGCGATCAGCTCAGCACGGCGGACGGGGCATGCCTGAATCGGGCAGCGCGCGATGCAAAGGCTCACGGCAGGGCCCTCAGGAGTTCTTCAGCACGATCGAATACACGATGTTGCCGACATCGCGGCACTTGTCGATCGCCTTCTCGATCAGCTCGAACAGATCCTTCGCCAGTACCGCCCGCATGACATCGCCGCCCTCGACGTACAGCGTGCGGTACGGCGACAGCAGCATGCGGTCGCCTTCGGATTCCAGCGCCTGCAGCCGGTCCTGCAGTTTCTTCACCGGGTCGATGCGCAGGCCGCGGCGCAGCTCGCCAATCATCTCGGCGACAACTTCGCTGGAACGCTCCAGCACCAGCGCGCGCTGGGCGAATTCCACCCCGACCAGGCGCTCGGCCACGATTTCGTAGCGTTCGGCAAATTTCTCGATGGTCTTGGGAATCTTGTACAGAGCAGAGTTCAGCGCCTCGATGTCTTCGCGATCGAGCGCGGTGACAAAGGTGTTTACCAAACCCTCGCTGATCTGCGCCGCCAGCTCCTTCTCGCGGGCGCGGGTGGCGGTAAACGCTGCCATCACCGAGCCCTGCCCGGGCTTGCTCAACAACTCATGCAGCGCCTTGGCACTCTCGCAAACGGTGGCTGCGCTTTGCTCGAGCAGGCCGTAGAACTTGTCGCCTTTGCCAAAAATCGTCTGCAGTGAAAACATGCTGCCATGCCTAGGGGGGACTGGGATGACGGTAATGTTACAGGACAGCCCCGCCCTCAAGGACGCCTTGATACCACCGTCGACGTGAAGTAGAGGCCCGCCAGCCCTTACACTTCCCCCCATGGACCCCTACCCGCCTTTGTCTCGATGCTGACCGAAATCGCGTTTGTCTTCGTGCTGGCCCTGTGCAACGGCTTTTTTGCGCTGTCCGAGATGGCCCTGGTCGTGTCGCGCAAGAGCCGCCTCAAGCAAATGGCGAAAACTAGCCGCCGTGCCGCCATGGCGCTGCGCCATGCCGAGGCGCCGGAACATTTCCTTTCCACCGTACAGGTCGGCATCACGCTGGTAATGCTGACTACCGGCGCCATCGCCGGCGATGCACTGGGTGGCCACATTGCCGACGCCCTGCATGACGGTCGTGCCGCCTGGCTGGGGCCGTATGCGCGAGTGATCGGCATCGTGCTTGGCTTTGTGTTGATCTCGTTCATCCAGATCGTGATCGGCGAACTCGTACCCAAGCGGCTGGCGCTGTCGGCACCAGAGCAAGTATCGGTATACATGGCGTTTCCGATGCTGGTGCTGTCGCGACTGACCTCACCGTTCGTGTGGTTGTTGAACGTGTCCAGCAACCTGCTACTGCGGCTGATGCGAGTCCATCAGCGACGCCGCGGCGTCGTCACCGAGGATGAAATCCGCCTGCTGGTAGCCGAGAGCGCCGAACAGGGCGTACTCGATCCCGACGAGCACAACATGGTCAACCGGGTGCTGCGGCTAGGTGATCGCACGGTGGACAGCGTGATGACGCCACGCATGCGCATTGCCTGGCTGGACATCGCCGGCACGCGCCAGGAAAACGTCGAGGTGATGCGGCAGACCCCGTATTCGCGTTACCCGGTGTTTCGCGGCAACGAGAGCGAAGTGGTCGGCGTGGTCGAAGTCAAACGCCTGCTGCACAGTTTTGCCGAAGGCAAGCCGGAGCTGTTCGATCATCTGTCCAAACCACTATTCGTACCGGCCACGGCGCGCGCGCTGGACCTGCTGGAAGAATTCCGCGACGCCGAAACAAAGTTGGCGCTGGTCGTCGACGAGTACGGCGACATCGAAGGCGTAGTCACCGTCAACGACTTGCTTGCCGCAGTGGTCGGCGTCAGCCAGATCGCGCATGGCACGGACGACCAGGACGCGCCCATCGTGCAGCGTGCAGACGGCAGCTGGCTGATCGACGGCAGCCTGTCGACCGATGACCTGCGTGAACTGCTGCATCTGGATCACCTGCCCGGTGAACAGGAACACGACTTCCGCACCGTCGCCGGCATGGTGATGGCCGCACTCGGCCGCATCCCGCAGACCGGCGAAGTGTTCGCATGGCGCGGCATCCGCTTCGAGGTGGTCGACCTCGACGGCGCCCGCATCGACAAACTGCTGGTCACCCGCGCCCCGTCTGACGAGGATTCAGACGACCAGTAGAGCGGCGCTCCGCCCCTCTCCCCCATGGGGAGAGGGCTGGGGTGAGGGATGGGTGCTCGCGGGACATTGCCGCCCTCGTTGCACTGCGGCTCTTGTGGGAGCGACTCAAGTCGCTTCCACAAAAAAGCGCTCATGCAGAGACTTCGTTCCTACCGCTTTGCCGCCAGCTGCGCCATCCGCTGCGCATCGGCGAGGATCCCGTGCAGCACACGCAGCTCGCGCTCATCCGGCTGCGCGCGCTGGAACAACTTGCGCAGGCGCAGCATGATTGTGGTCGGCTCACGCCCCTTGTGGAACTCGATGTCGTCCAGCATTTGCGCCAGGTGCACGTAGAACTGCTCCATCTGCGTCGCGTCGGCGGGCGGTTCGTCGCGCACTGGCGCTGACACCTGCGCCTCGTCGCCCAGCATCGCCACGCGCAGTTCATAAGCCATCACCTGCACCGCCTGCGACAGGTTGAGCGAGCTGAAGTCGTCCACGCTGGGAATCCGCACCATCGCATGGCAGCGCGCCAGCTCTTCGTTCTCCAGCCCGGTGCGTTCATTGCCAAACACCAGCGCGACCTGCTCACCGCGGGCGGCGGCAGCGAGTACCTGTGCGGCCGCTTCGCGCGGCGAGATCTCCGGGAGGTTCACCCCACGCCGGCGCGCCGACAAACCCAGCGCCAGACTGCTGCCGGCGAGACTGTCGATCAATGCGTCATGGATGCCGGCATTCGCCAGCACCTCGTCCGCGCCGGCCGCCAGGGCATTCGCCTCCGTGTCGGGAAAGCGGGCCGGTGCCACCAGTTCCAGCCGCTCGAAACCCATCGTACGAATCGCCCGTGCCGCGCTGCCGATATTGCCCGGATGCGAGGTACGCACCAGCACAAAGCGGATACGGGCAGTGAGGTCAGATGCAGGAGTCATGCGTAGCGGCTGGCTAAGAGTGGTCGCCAAGGATAATGGATATATCGGGCCCGATAACCGCCATCCCGCCCTGAGGCCCCGCCTCTGCTAGAATCGCCGACCGCAACCCCGCTCTTTTGCAAAGTCGAAGCCATGCCCAGACCCCACGTTACGATCGCGGCGCGCGCCGCGCGTTCTGCAGGCAACGTGATCCTGCGCTACATGAACCGCATCGACGGCCTCAATGTCGTCGAGAAGCAGCAGATGGATTTCGTCTCCGAAGTCGACAAGCTGGCCGAAGCGGAAATCATCAAGGAACTGCGCCGCGCCTATCCGGATCACGCGATCCTCGCCGAGGAAAGCGGTGCCATGGGCAAGGGTCCGATGACCTGGGTGATCGACCCGCTCGACGGCACTCACAATTACCTTCGCGGCATTCCGCACTTCAGCGTTTCCATAGCGCTGCTGGAAAAAGGTGTGCCGATCCACGCCGTAGTGTTCGACCCGCTGCGCGATGAGCTGTACACCGCCAGCAAGGGTGACGGCGCCTATATCAACGATCGCCGGATGCGCGTGTCCAAGCGCGAGAACCTCGGCGGCGCGATGATCGCCACCGGCTTCCCGTTCCGCCAGCGCGAACACCTCCCCGCGCAGCTGGACATGACCCGCGCGATCCTCGGCCAGGCCGAAGACATCCGTCGCTCCGGCTCCGCCGCGCTGGATCTGGCCTATGTGGCAGCCGGCCGCTACGACGGCTACTTCGAGATCGGCCTGAAGCCATGGGACATGGCCGCAGGCGTGCTGTTAGTGCACGAAGCCGGCGGCCGCTATTGCGACTTCGCAGGCCGCGACGGCCTCCCCGCCAGCGGCAACATCATCGCCGGCAACCTCAATGTGGCAAAGGCGATGGTCGATGCGATCGGGCAACAGGCGACGCCGGCACTGCTCAAGGCCTGAACTATCTCGACTCGTTGAACAAACAAAGGCGCCTGCAGGCGCCTTTGTTGTATGGGAAAGCGTTGAAGTCGCGTCAGCGAGCGCCGCGTAGGTTGGGGTGAACGCAGTGATGCCCAACACGGGGTTACCACGAACGTTGGGCTTCGCGTTGCTCACCCCAACCTACGCCAGTGGCTCCGATCAGCTCATTTCATCCGCGTCGCGCAGGAAGCTGCGCAAGAACGGTATCGTGATCCGCCGCTGCGCCGCCAGCGACGCCTGGTCCAGCCTGTCGAGCAGATCGAGCAGCGCGCCGAGATCACGCGCGTAGCGGGCGAACAGCCAGTCCAGCACGCTGTCGTCCAGTTCGATGCCGCGCGAGGCGGCCTGCGCTTTCAGCACGGTACGGCGTTCGGCATCATCAAGCGGCTTTAACGCGAATTGCGTGCAGGCGCCCAGGCGCGAACGCAGGTCGGGTAGCTGGAGGCCGAGTTGGGCCGGCGTGGCATCCGCGGCAAACAGCAGCGAGCTGCCTTCGGCGCGGGCGCGGTTGTAGAGATCGAACAGCGCATGTTCCGCTTCACGATCGCCGGCGATGGCACCGAGATCGTCCAGCGCCAGCAACTCGCTGCCGACCACGCCACGCAGCGCCGTCGCGAGATCGCCCAGCGCCGCCAGCGTCAGATATTGCACGCGGCGACCCAAGAC
>JBAPPP010000312.1:0-4071 GCA_049280175.1 Rhodanobacter sp. | reverse complement strand
CGCACCCTGTGCGCGATGGCCGCCGCGCCGTGGCCGCGTCGCAGGACGACGCGCACAGGGTGCGCTCCTACAACAACGTCTTCGCGTGGGATCTTGAAGCAGGCTCTACAGCCGCCCGCCCTGATCGGCGGCCAGCAGCTCCGCCGGTAGCGGCAGCACATCAAGACCACGGGCCAGCAGCATCGCCTGGAATCGTTCGCCCATCTGGTCAGGCAGCATGAGTCTCTTCACTTGCTGGGCGAGCCGGTAACGACTGTGCTCGTCCGCAACCTGTGCCTGCGCATGCTCGAAGACATCCTGCAATCCGGCGGCAATCAGGAACTGCGCCTGCGGCAGATAGCCGGCCACACCGAAACCGGCGTGGTTGCCGGCCTCGGCGAGTGCGGTGAAATCGACCGACGCAGTGAGGTCGTTCAGTCCCGGCAGATAAAAAGGGTCGTTGTGGGAGCGATGACGATAATGCGCCATCAGCGTGCCGTCGTCGCGCTCGGGCAAATAAAACTCCCGACGTACGTAGCCGTAATCGACAAACAGCAGCATGCCTGCGCTGAGTGAACCGGCCACCGCCTGAATCCAATACGGCAACTGCGGCAGGATTTCCGAACGGTAGCCGTCAGCGAACGTCGCACCCAGGTCGCGTTCGACGTGGCGCACAGCACCCGCCACCAGGGCATCGGCAGGACGATCGATCCGCAACAGACGACCCTCGCCATCCAGCGCCACATACTCCTCATAGATTTCGCCGCCGCGCACGGTGAAGCGCGTGGTCGGCAGCGCATCGATCACTTCGTTCGCAAACAGCACGCCACGCCAGTCCTGCTCTGGCGGGCGATCCAGCCATCGCACGCGGGCGTTGAGCTCGGCGGGGAGATTCACGCGCAGCCGTTCGCGCTGACGCTCGCGCAAGTCGGCGCTGGGTTCCAGAATCAGGTACTGCCGCGGCAGGGTGCCACCGGCCGCCAGCGCGTTGAGCGCCGCTTCGGCGAATGCGCCGCTGCCGCCGCCCAGTTCCAGGAAATCCGCTTCGTCGCCGAGCATCGCCAGCACCGGCCGTACCGCGTTCACCACGCAACGCGCAAACAATTCGCCCAACTCCGGCGCGGTGATGAAATCGCCGGCCGCGCCAAACTTAGCCTTGCCCGCACTGTAGTAGCCCAGCCCCGGCGCATACAGGCAACGCTCCATGTATTGCGAAAATGGCAGCGGGCCGTGCAAGGCAATCTGCTCGCGCAGCAGTTGCAGCAGGCGGTCGGAATGCGCGCGTTCGTCCACGCTCGGTTCGGGAAGTCGGGACTGCATGAAGATTCATCGGTGAGACGGCGGTGCAAGGATAGCAAGCTTGATGTGCCCCTCCTGCGAAGCCTGCGTCTCCGATGTAACGATCCCGCGAGCACCCGCCCCTCACCCCGGCCCTCTCCCCAACGGGGAGAGGGGATTGCGGTCAGAAGTCCTTCTGCAGGCTCAGAAAGAGCCCGCGCCGCGGCCCGAACTGCGGTGCGCCTACGCCCACGCCGGTGCCGCTGCGTAGCTCGTAGGTGCGATCCAGCGCGTTGATGAGCGCCAATTGCGTATGCAACTTGCCGGTGCTGTCGAAGTTGAAATCGTGGGAGACGTCGAGATTCAGCTGGAAGTAGTCCGGCAACGAGAGACCGTTCGGCGTCAGGCCGTCCTCACGCAGACCGGTGCCGAAGAGGTAATCGGCTCCCACCTTGGTGGTATCGGTGACGGCGTAATTGATGCCACCGGACGAGGTAATTTTTTGGTCGTGATCAAGATGAATGAAGTTGTCGGCGATGTAGGCCAGATCTTCCGGGCTGAAGTTGTACTGACCGGTGATCACGTCCTTGCCCATGGCACGGTTGTAGGCAAGGTTGAAGTAGATCGACAACGGGCCCTGATCGTAGTTGAGGGTAAATTCGTTGCCGCGTACGCGACCTTGCGCATAGTTGAAGGTGGAGTAGACCAGCGCGGCACCAAACTGGCCTTCATCCTGCAGACGGTCGACCTGGCGGTAGTACGAGTCCAGCCCAACCGTCAAAGCGGACCCGATCTTCTGCGAAATGCCCGCATCGAAGTAGTTGGAACGCTCAGCCAGGGGCGTGTTGTTGCCGTAGTTCTTCACGGCATTGGTCGTGTTGGCGAATGCCTCGATGTCTTCGGTAGGAATCAACTCGGTTTGCGGCGGCGTGAAATAGCGTGAATACCCGGCATGCACGGTGGTGCTGTCGGTAGCCTGCCAGACCACACCAAGACGTGGACTGAGCTGGCTCTCGGTACGGAACGCTTCGTATTCGTCGCCGCGCAAACCGTAGTTCACCGTCCAGTTGTCGCCGATGTTCCACTGGTCCTGGACGTAGGCAGCCCATGTCCTGGCCGTGACATTGGTGCCCGTGTAGATGTTGAATGGCGTGGTGCTGGCCTGCGTACCATCCGGGTTTGCCGGGAAAACCAGCGAATTCGTATTGGTGAAAGCCTGATCGAAATCACCATAGATGCCGTAGCGCAGTGTATGGCCGTTGCCCCACGGCATCGCGAAATCGGCTTGCAGGGTTGTCGCCCGGTCGCCTTGATTGATCTGCCCCGCGACGCCGTTGAACATCAAGTCGCCGACGTCATCGGGCAAGTACTGCAGGCTGCTATAACGCTCACCCAGCGAGACCTGGTAGTCCGTGTCACCGAACTTTCCCTGCAACGCCAACACACCGAATCGGGCTTGCTCGTTCTGCTGCTCGTTCAAATTCGCGGAATCGAAGTTCACCGTATCCAGATAGCCAAACTGCGGTGTTTGATCCGGGTTGTTCGGAATCTGGAAGCGGTTGTTGGAGAAGCCGAACATCAGGCTCAAGCGCGTGTCGTTGTTGATCAGGTAGGTGACATCGCCAAAGCCCTTCACCTGGTTGGTGTTGTCGTGGATTGGCGTGCGACTCGCGGTCGGATTCTCGATACCGACATCGTTCTCAAGGTAGTTGGCGGTGAAAAAATAGCTCCAGTCGCCGCTACTTCCCCAGAACGAGGCACTCGGATTGAACGTGCCGAACGAACCCGTGGTAACACCTACGCTGCCGCCGTTGCCAAGCGCACTGCCGCTCTTGGTGGTGATATCCACCACGGCCGCCGTGCGATCGCCGTACTGTGCCGGCAGCGCACCATCGAGCAGCTTCACGCTTTGTATCGTTTGGGTATCCAGCGACTGGCCAAAGCCGGCAATCGATTCCGGGATCAGCACGCCATTGATGCGGTATTGCAGATTGGCGTGGTCGCCGCGCACATGCAGCTGACCGAAGGAATCCTGCACCACACCCGGTGCCTGCAATATCACCTGGTTTAGCGGTGTGGAATCCCCCAAAGGCAAGGCAGCGATCGCTTGTTGGGTGATCACGTACTGGCTGCTACCCGTGTCTGGCGATAAACCATTGCGCGCCTCATCCAGCGCTGCGGTCACGCTGATGGCGCCCAGATTCTGCGTCTTGAGACGTTTGTCGCTGCCACTATCTGCCGTGTCATCGCCCGTCGTTGGGTCCGAGGGTGTTGTCGTGGCCGTGACGGGGGCCGTGGGGGTCGCCGACACCGTATCGGAGGCATGGGCCGCGGTTAGTGCAACAGCAAGACAGAGAGCCAGCATGGATCGTTTCATCGAGGGTTCCATCAGGAGCAGGAGTAAGAAGTCTGTGTATGTAATGTTATAACATTACTACATACTTACCGCCGCCCACCTGCGCCAGAAGTCATGCTTGCCAGCAAAACGTGCTGCGGGCTCTCGCCTATGCGGTCGTCGACACCGAGTCGGCTGCCTGAACCGCCGCCATGAGGCATTGCGTTCGGCTTCACATGGCTTGTCTAGACTGCATGGACGCCCGGGGCATCCACCGCACCAGGCCATGGGCAGCCAACCACGGAGCGACTCCTGCATGACCAAGCAAAGCCAGCAAGTCCTTGCGGTGATCGGGCCGGTCGAACACAACCGGGTCACCCAGGCCATTCTCGATTTCGTCAGTCAGGTGCCGCCAAGCAAGGTGGGCGACAGCAAGGATCCGGCCGCCGAAGCACGCCGCCTGGCGAACCGTGCTGCAC
>JBAPPP010000311.1:0-11030 GCA_049280175.1 Rhodanobacter sp. | reverse complement strand
GCGCCGCACTGACTCTTGGCAGCTGTCGGGCAGCCACCGGCGGCGGCCCGGCAGCTGCGATCGGCGCACAAGAGCTTCCAGCCGACGCACTCGACGCACTGCTGCGCCAGCACATCCAGCAAGTCGTGGTGCTGTACGCCGAGAACCGCAGTTTCAACAACTTGTTCGCGCACTTCCCCGGGCTCGCACAGCCGCTGAAAGATCTGGCCTCGCCGGAGTATCGACAGCGCGACCGCGACGGCACGTTGCTCGCCACCCTGCCGCCGATCTGGGGCGGCCTGGCACCACAGGCGCAGACCGTCGATCACCGTCAGTACCAGATCGACGAACACGCGATCACCGGTCTGCCGAACCAGCCATTCGCGTTGCATACACCCGATGGCGCACCGCTGCCGCACGGCGTGGTCACGCGCGATCTGGTGCACCGCTTCTACGAGAACCAGTTGCAGATCAATGGTGGCCGCAACGACGGCTTCGTTGCCTGGGGCAATACCGGCGCGATGGTGATGGGCCATTACGCCGACACCGCGGTCAACCTGCGGCTGTGGCAGCTCGCCCGCCAGTACACCTTGTGCGACAACTTCTTCATGGGCGCCTTCGGCGGCTCGTTCCTCAATCATCAATACCTGGTGGCCGCACAGCCGCCGTTCTACCCGCATGCGGATCAGGGACCGGGAAAATTCCAGATCGCCGTAGTGCAAGGTGACGACCCCACCGGCATCCACCCCACGCTGGCCGACGACTCGCCGGCGAGCGCGATGCAGGGGCGTTCAAAGTTCGCTTCGCCCGATGTCCTTACGCCCGACTTCTGGGCGGTGAACACGATCGGTCCAGCCTATGCGCCGGCCTTCACCCACGACTCGAAGAATCCGCAACTCGCTGATGCGGCCAGCCCGACCACGTTGCCGCCACAGGAACATCTGACCATCGGCGATGCATTGTCGGAAGCCGGCATCGATTGGGCCTGGTACGCCGGCGGCTGGCAGCTCGCGCTGGACGGCCATGGCGACAACGACAGCCACACGTTTCCGGCCAGCCCTGCGTTCCAGATCCATCACCAGCCGTTCAACTACTTCCGCCAGTTCGCGCCCGGCACGCCGGCACGGCAAAAACACCTGCGCGATGCCGGTATCGGCGAGCTGGCCAGCGGCAATCATTTCATCGCCGCGATCGAAGCCGGCACGCTGCCGGCGGTGTCGTTCTACAAACCGCAGGGCGACCTGAACATGCACGCCGGCTACTCCGATGTGGAAGCGGGCGACCGACATCTCGCGCGCATCGTCGACGCACTGCAGAAAAGTCCGCAGTGGCCGCACATGCTGGTGGTGATCACGGTGGACGAGAACGGCGGATGGTGGGATCACGTGGCGCCGCCGAAGGGCGATCGCTGGGGACCGGGTTCGCGGGTTCCGGCACTGATCGTGTCGCCGTTCGCGAAGAAAGGCTTCGTCGATCACACGATCTACGACACTGGCTCGATCCTGCGCTTCATCACGCGCCGTTTCGGATTGCGCAAACTGCCCGGCCTGCGCGTACGCGACGATGCCATGATGGCCGCTGGCGGACCGCCGCCCGGAGACCTTACAGCGGCCCTGCAATTCGGCGCCAGTTGATCATCGCCGGCCAACCATTGCCTTCAAGGACACTGCCATGCGTGAGATGTATCCCGAGATCGAGCCGTACCAGACTCACCGCATCGCGGTCGATGCGATTCACACGCTGCGCGTCGAAGAGTGCGGCAATCCCGCTGGCGTCCCGGTGGTCTTTCTGCATGGCGGTCCTGGTGCGGGGCTGGCGACCTATCACCGGCGCTTCTTCGATCCGGCGCGCTATCGCATCGTGCTGTTCGACCAGCGCGGTGCGGGACAGTCCACGCCATTCGCCGACCTCACCGACAACACCACCTGGCATGTGGTCGCCGATATCGAAGCGATCAGGGAAAAACTTGGTATCGAACGCTGGGTTGTGTTTGGTGGCTCATGGGGTTCCACGCTGGGGTTGGCTTACGCACAGGCACACCCCGAACGCGTGCTCGGACTGGTGCTGCGCGGCATCTTCCTGTGCCGACCGGAAGAGATCCGCTGGTTCTACGAGGAGGGCGGCGCATCACGGATCCTGCCGGAGAAATGGCAGCGTTTCGCCGCCGCGATTCCGCCGGAGGAGCGCGGCGAGATGATGGAGGCTTACTGGCGCCGCCTCAACTCGGATGATGAAGCGGTGCAACTCGCCGCTGCGCAGGCGTGGGGCGCGTGGGAAGGCGGCAGCATCACGCTCGAGGAAAGCCCGGAAACCGAGGCAAGTTTTGCCTCGCCCGCGATCGCGTTGAGCCTGGCTCGCATCGAGGCACATTATTTTCGCCATCAATGCTGGCTCGAGCCCGACCAGCTACTACGCAACGTCGCAAAGATCCGCCACATCCCCAGCACCATCGTGCACGGACGCTACGACATCATCTGCCCCGCCAAAAGCGCCGTCGACCTCCACACCGCATGGCCCGAGGCTGACTTCCATATCGTCGTGGCCGGCCACGCCGCGTCGGAGCCGGCGATCGTCGATGTACTGGTGCAGGCCACCGACCGGTTGGCCGATCGCTACTGCTGACGCGGCTTCGTCCACCATGCAAAGCCGGTAGCATATCGAGCATCTGTCGCCGCTATGGAAAGCCCGATCATGCGCATGTCAACCAAACTGATCTGCTCCTCGCCACATCGCTTCGCACATCGACGTTGAGATCCGGCCATGCGCGTACTCGTCACCGGAGCCTACGGTTTTATCGGCGCACACATCGTTGCGGCACTGCTCGCCGCCGATCACAAGGTCGTCTGCGCCGTTCGCGGCACGCGTGTCGATTCGCGCTTCCCCGGAATTGAAGCTGTTGCATGCGACATGGCACACGATGTCCACGCCGAGGACTGGCTACCCCGTCTCACCGGAGTCGACGCCGTCGTCAATTGCGCAGGCATCCTGCGCGAACGCGGCCCCGATAGGTTCACCGCGGTGCATGAGCTCGCTCCTCTCGCGTTGTTTCAGGCGTGCGAGCAAACGGGACTGCGTCGGGTGATCCAGATTTCCGCGCTCGGCGACGTGGCCGATGGCGAATTCGTCGCATCCAAACATCGCGGCGACGAGGCGCTGGCCGCGCTCGATCTGGACTGGCTGGTCCTGCGTCCTTCGCTGGTCTACAGCGCGCGCGGCTCCTACGGCGGCAGCTCGCTGCTACGCGGTCTGGCCGCACTGCCTGGCGTGTTGCCACTTCCCGGCCGTGGCGAACAGAAGGTGCAGCCGATAGCAGCGGAGGATGTGGGTGCCGCGGTTGTGGCCGCCTTGGCGCAGCCATCATGCACCGGCGAAACGATCGAGCTGGTCGGCCCCGACGTGGTGACCTTGCGCGACTATCTGCTGGCGTGGCGACGTTGGCTGGGCTTCGGGCCGGCGCTCATTCTTGCCGTTCCCCTCATGCTGGTGCGCATGACTGCCATGCTCGGCGAACGTCTGGGCAACGGCCCTATGGGCCAGACCATGACGAGCATGCTGGAACGCGGCAACGTCGGCGCAGCGGATGCCTCCATACGCTTGCGGGAAGGTCTCGGACTAGCGCCACGATCATTGCAGCGCGCGCTCAATGAAGTGCCCAGTCAGGTGCAGGATCGATGGCATGCGCGGTTGTACTTCTTGCTGCCCGCGCTGCGCGTGTTGATCGCGCTGTTGTGGCTCGGTTCCGGCGTTGTGGGGTGGCTGACATCGCCTGCCAGCGTGCTGGCCTCGGCACCCGGTAGCGCTCTGTCCACCAGCACGCTGCTGACACTGGCAAGAGTCACCGGCACGTTCGACCTGCTGCTTGGCGTGCTGTGCTTGCTGCGCTGGCGACCACGCCTCGTACTCACGCTGATGCTGCTGATGCTGCTCGGCTATACGATGGTTATCGGCGCCATGTGGCCGGCGCGTTGGCTGGATCCATTCGGAGGTCTTTTGAAGAACCTGCCGCTGATCGCCGCGCTGGCCATTCTGCTGGCCACGGATGAACGCCGATGAATACCTACATGTTGCTGAAGACCGTGCACATCCTGTCTTCCACGCTACTGTTTGGCACCGGATTGGGCACCGCGTTCTTCATGTGGTTCACCCATCGCACCGGTCAGGTTGCGGCTATCGCGACGGCAGCTCGATTGACGGTTCTCGCGGACCTCCTGTTCACCACGCCGGCGGTGATAGTGCAGCCCCTGTCCGGTTTCCTGCTGATGCGGCTGATGGGTTTTGACCTGCATACACCCTGGCTGCAGGCCTGCATCGCGCTGTACCTGATCACCGGGGCATGCTGGTTGCCCGTGGTGTGGCTGCAATGGCGTGCACGCAACCTCGCTACCGCCGCCATGCGGGACAACACACCGCTGCCACCAACCTATTACCGCTGCATGCGCGCGTGGTTCGCACTGGGGTGGCCAGCCTTTCTCGCGGTACTTACCATCTTCTGGCTGATGGTTGCCAAACCCCTGCTGTGGGGCTGAGCGGTGGCCCTGAATGTCCTGATCGCGAGTTCACGTCACGAGGCAGGACAACATCGCGCAAGAAACGGATAGCGTGCCATCGAGGTGCGCGTCGAAAATGTGCCCTTCCTCCCCCACTGGAATGCCGCCCATGCTCACCCTGTTCGACTACCTGCCCTCGCAGAACGCATGGAAGGTGCGCCTGTTGCTCAATCATCTGGGTCGGCCGTATCGCACGGTGCCGATCAGCATCTTCGAGGGTGAAGGCAAGACGGCGGAGTTCATGCGCATCAGTCCGACCGGTACCGTGCCGGCGATCCAGCTCGAGGATGGCCGCACGCTGGCGGAGTCGAATGCGATCCTCGCGTATCTCGCCGAGGGCACGGCGTACTTGCCGACCGATCCGTTCGATCGCGCGAAGGTGCAGCAATGGCTGCATTTCGAGCAGGAGCGGGTGGAGTCGGTGATCGGCTCGCTGCGCTACTGGACGATGACCGGCAAGCTGCCGCACCGCTCGACGGAACTGGTCGAGGGCAAGCGCGCCGCGGCTCGCCGCACGCTGGACATCCTGGAACGCGAACTGGCAACGCGGCCTTTCCTTGCCGGTGACATCTACACGATCGCCGATATGGCGGTATTCGCGTATGGCAGCCGCGCCGAAGAGGCCGGGCTGTCGCTGGAACCGTATCCGAATTTCCGCGCATGGATCGCACGGATCGAGGCGCAGCCGGGCTTTCTCGCCGAAATGCACCCCTACGCGATCGACCCGCATTCAGTCAAGGAATTGTCGTAGCCCAACCTCTGCCATGGGCGGTGCAGACTGGGGCGGTGGCATACTCGGGGTTTTCCGGTTCGAGATCCTTACATGCGCCTTCTACCCGCCCTCGCCTTTGGCACGCTGCTGCTGCCGTTGGCAGCCCATGCCGCCGAGCCGCATTCCTATGCGCAGCCCGACCAGGTGCAGGTGACCCATCTCGACCTGGATCTGAAGCTGGACTTCCCGCACCGCGAGCTGGACGGTCAGGCCACGCTGAAGCTGGACTGGAAGAATCCGCAAGCGCCGTCGCTGGTACTGGACACGCGCGATCTGAAGATTGCAAAAATCGAGGCCGTGGGCACCGACGGCAAGACCGCGCCACTGACCTACGTGATGGCGCCGCGCGACAAACAGCTGGGCAGCAAGTTGACGATCGCCACGCCGACGCATCCGGCGCAGGTGCGTATCATCTACGTCACTTCGCCGGATGCATCCGGCCTGCAATGGCTCACGCCTGCACAGACCGCGGACAAAAAGCTGCCCTTCATGTTCTCGCAGTCCGAGTCGATCCACGCGCGTTCATGGGTTCCACTGCAGGATTCGCCCGCCATCCGCTTCACCTACACCGCCCATGTCAGTTCGCCGAAGGATGTGCGCGTGGTGATGAGCGCACTCAACGACGCGAACCACGCCTTGAACGGCAACTACACGTTCGACCAGCCGCATCCGATTCCGTCCTACTTGCTGGCCATCGGCGCTGGCGATATCGCGGTGAAGGAAACCGGCCCGCGTTCGGCCATCTATGCCGAACCCTCGGTCGTCGGCAAGGCCGCGCACGAGTTTGAAGACACCGAAAAAATGATCGCCACCACCGAGCAGCTGTACGGTCCGTACCGCTGGGGTCGCTACGACATCCTGGTGTTGCCGGCGAGCTTTCCGTATGGCGGCATGGAAAACCCGAACATGACGTTCGCCACGCCGACCGTGCTGGTGGGCAACAAGAGCCTGGTTTCGCTGGTCGCACACGAGCTGGCGCATTCATGGTCGGGTAACCTGATCACGGCTGCGTCGTGGCGTGACATCTGGCTCAATGAAGGCGTCACCACTTATGTGCAGGGCCGCATCACTGAGGCCTTGTACGGCAAATCGCAGGCCGACGAGGAAGCGCTGCTGGATGCCCGCGCGCTGCAGAAGGAAATCGGCAAGATGCCGGCCAATTCGCAGAAGCTGGCACCGGATCCGCGCGGCATCGACGCCGATGATTCGCTCTCCGACGTTGCCTATAGCAAGGGCTCATGGTTCCTGCGCACGCTGGAGCAGCGCTTCGGTCGCGCGGCGTTCGACGACTACCTCAAGGGTTACTTCAACCACTTCGCGTTCCAGAGCATCACCACCGAGCAGATGCTCGATTACATGAAGCCGAACCTGATCGACAAGTACCCCGGCAAGATGAGCCTGGCGGAGGTCAAGGACTGGGTCTACGGCACCGGTATCCCGAAGGACGCGCCACTGCCCGACTCGGCGCGCTTCGACAAGATCGACCAGGAGCGCAGTGCCTTTCTCGACGGCACGCTGGCTGCCGACAAGCTCGATGCGAAGGGTTGGAACACGCAAGAGTGGATGTACTTCCTCAACCGCCTGCCCGACGTCACGCCACTGGCCAAAATCCAGCAGATCGACGCGGCCTGGCATCTCACCGGCACCCCGAATGCCGAGATCGGCATGCGCTGGTATACCCATGCGATCGCTGCCGGTGACAAGGCCGTATGGCCGGCCGCCGCCGATCACATGATGCGCATCGGCCGCCTGTACCTCACACTGCCGCTGTACCAGGCGCTGGCTACAACACCGGAAGGTCTGACGTACGCCGAGAAGGTCTACGCCAAGGCCAAGCCGGGCTACCACCCGCTGACCCAGCAGGCGGTGGAGGCCATTTTTGCCAAGGCGCACAAGATCGAAAATTGAGTTGCTCGTGAAGTTTCTCGCGAGGAGCACCCCTCCCCAACCCTCCCATGCGACCGAAGGAAGTCCCTTCTTCGGGGCACGCAAGGGAGGGAGCAAACCCGACCAAAGCCGATGAATCCCAAGAAAACCATCATGCCGCCATCAGCAAGTGCCACCACCCTCCCGCTCTGGAAACGCATGCTGCTGCGTCGGCTGAAATTCCTGGGGTGGATCCTCTCGATTTTTGTCATCGTGTTTGGCGGCAGTTACCTGTTCGCACCGCAGTGGTTGATGCGTGCGAACTACATGCGCCAGGCGATGGGGGCGAATCTGGACAAGCACTCGGTGCAGGCCGGCGATACGAACTGGGTCTACTACGAAGGCGGCAACGGCCCGACCATCGTGCTGCTGCACGGCTTTGCCGCCAACAAGGAAGTGTGGCTGGAGACGGCCAAGCTGCTGACCCCGCACTTTCACCTGATCATTCCCGACCTGCCCGGCTGGGGCGACTCCTCGCGCGTGCCCGACGCCAGTTACAACGTCGACGCCCAGGCCGCGCGGCTTGATGCGTTCGTGCAGACCTTGGGCCTTCAACGTTTTGTGCTGGTCGGCCACTCAATGGGTGGCGGGATTGCCGGTGTCTACGCGACCGAACACCCGGAACATGTCGCCGAACTGGCGTTGATCGATTCGTTCGGCCTGAAGTACCAGGAAAACGCGTTTACCCGCGAGTCGTTGGCCGGCAAGGACCCGTTCGTGTTTGACGACCGCGCCGGCTTTGCCCGTGCCACCGCGCTCGCGTTCGAAAAGCCGCTCGACATCCCCGGCCGCTTTATCGATGTGCTGATCAAGCGCAATCAGGCGGACCGGGCGTTCATCGAACACACGTTCAACGAGTTACGCGACCCGTCGCAGTACCTCGCGCTGCAGAACCGCCTGGGCCAACTCGACATGCCGGTACTCGGCCTGTGGTGTCGCGACGACAAGATCGTCGACATCTCTGCGCTGGACAGCCTGCGCAACAGCCTGACCCACGCCAGCGCGATCAGCACCAGTACCATCAACGACTGCAACCACATGCCAATGCTGGAGAAGCCTGCTGAAACCGTGCAGATCCTCACCGGATTTGCGCTCGCGCATTGAGTTGGATCGGCCCGGCCAGACTGCCCCTGAACCCGGGCTGGTTAACTGCGAGTCAGCTGGCTGATCTACATCATTCTGATTTTGGGGCAACATGTACAATGAAGCCATGAGCCCGAAGATAGGCCACTTTTCTTGGAAGAAGATGGAACAATGCAGCGACCGATGAAGCGAAGCCTCGTGCGCGCAGGTGTGGATTCCATTGTGCGCATGTCGTCCACACCGACCAACTACTGGGTTGAGGTCGGCGTGGATGTCACGCTTTGCACCCTGCTCGTCGTCGAAGGCTGGCGACTGCATACCGGTGGCCCGCTGTCAGCACTGCTGGCGGTCGCGCTTGGGCTGTTTGCCTTCAGCTTCGTCGAGTATTTCTTCCACCGCTGGATGTTCCATACCCGGATCCCGCTGTTCGCCCAGGGCCATCGCATGCATCACGAGCGCCCGCTCGGCTACGACTCATTGCCGTTCTTCCTGCCCGGGGCGGTGTTGCTGGTGCTGACCGGCCTGGTCGTGCTGATCCTACCCACCGGGTTCGCACTTTTGATGATGGGTTCAGTGACTTTGGGTTACATCGCCTACGGACTGAGCCACTTCACCATTCACCATGTCCGCTTCAAGCACCCGCTGCTGCGGCGCTGGGCCGGTGCCCACCATGTGCACCACCACCATCCGGACAGCAACTTCGGCGTCACCACGCCGCTATGGGACGTGTTGCTGGGCACGCGCTACGTGCGGCAGCCTCGAAATATCTGAATCCAGCTGATGGATGGCGGGCGCCTCCGGTGGCCCGAGGGTCTTGATGAAGCGGCCGCCGATCAAACGTCAGAGTATCCCGGGCACCAGCGCCTTCACCCGCCGCATGTATTCGGCATAGGCATCGCCGAAGTATTCGCCGAGCCAGCGCTCCTCCAGCCGCAGCTTGCGCCAGAATGAAACCGCGATAATCGCCAGCGCGAGCAGCGCGCGCCATTCGCCGATCATCAGTGCCGTACCGAGGATGGCCAGCAGCAGGCCGCTGTAGATCGGGTGCCGCACGTGGCGATACGGGCCCGTCTCGATCAGCTCGTGATCCTGCTTGAGCTGCACCACGCCGCTCCAGTTGCGGCCCAGGATCACGCGTGCCCAGCAGGCGAGCAGCAGGCCGGCGATGGTCATCAGCAGCCCCAGCCAGACGATCCACAGCGACGACGGTACGAAGCTTTGATCCAGCACGGTGCCCGAATACACCCCAAGCGGCTGCAGCAGCACGATCGCAGCGAGTATCGGTAACGAGTACTTGCCAAAGCGCGACAGCGGCGATTCCACGCGCGTGGCCGGTTTCACGCCACGTGCGCTCCAGGCCCAGTACAGCAGCCAGGCCAGCCACGCACCCATGGTGATGGCCTCGAATGGAATGTGCATGTCGCGATCCCCCTGGGCGATGCCGGATGATATCGCCGACCAGCCTCAAGCGTTCCCTGCGAGGCCGCTCAATCAGCGACGTCGTCGACCAGCCGGTCCAGTTCGGCCTTCAGCGCCGCGCCATTCAAACGCAACCAGTCACGCTGTACGCGCCAGTCGGGAAACAGGTTTTCGACCTGCGCCCAGAAGCGCGGCGCGTGGCTGCGCACCTTGAGGTGGCACAGCTCGTGGACCAGTACGTAACGCAGTGCAGCCGGCGGAGCGAGTGCAAGAGCGAGATCGAGGTTGATGCGGTCGCGGGTATCCAGACTGCCCCAGAGGCTTTTCATCGGGCGAATTTTCAGCGCGGTCGGCGCCAGCCCCAGCTGCGGTACGTAAAAGGCCAGCCAACGCGAGACATCGCGGCGCATCAGCGATTCCAGATGCGAGGCGAGCAGGCCGCGGGCGATCGGCAGTGCACGGGTATGCGGGCGCGGGATGACCAGGGTCAGACCCACATCGCCTGGCTCGATGCGCGGGTACGGGCCTTCAGCCCAGTCCAGCGTCACCATCTCACCGCGCAGCGGGATGTCGGTGGAATAGCCCACGCGCAACGGCGGCAGCGGTTTCACGATCAGGTTCAGTTCGTCGAGCTTCTGCTCCAGCCATTCGGCATGACTGCGCAGAAACGCGTTGACCTGGGCCGGGTGGGTGCCTTGTGGATAGGACACCCGCGCGCCCTTGGGCGTGACGGTGAGGCGCAGTCGGCGCGCGCGCGGGTGGGCAGCTTTCAGCACCATGATGGTGTTGCCGCTGATCGTCGCCAGCTCCAGCCAGTCGCCTTCCAGATGTTGCGCCATGACCCTGCCCGTAGACCTCGGCCTGTTCTGAAATAAAGGGGAATCCGAACCGCCCGTGAGCGACCGGACGCTCAGTATGCCGCGCCGGCGAGGCCGGCGGTGTGCATTTTTCGTTCAGCGCCGACGCTTAGCTATCGGCGGGGCGCGGCAGGCCGAACCATTCCTCCAGTTTGCCCAGCAACCGCTCCAGTTCCAGCGTCAGCAGCGCGAAGCTGGCGTCCAGCTCGGCCCGGGCGTCCTGCTGGCTGTCTCCCAGTTCGTCCATGACGACATCCAGGAATTTCAGCTTGCGGATGATCAGATCCTCGCCCAGCACGAAGCTGATGCGGTCGTCGAACGTCAGCCCAAGCAGGAAAACCTGCTTGCCGTTGCGCAGATGCTCCTTGACCTCCTCGGCATCCAGATCCTGCCGGCGGCAGCGGGCGATCGCGCCGGTGGCGGTGGCCGGGTCACGCAGCTCGCACT
>JBAPPP010000310.1:0-1668 GCA_049280175.1 Rhodanobacter sp. | reverse complement strand
GACTTCATCGTCATCGATGCGCCACCTGTGCTCATTGGCGGCGACGCCTGGTCGCTCTCCCAACATGTCGATCGCACAGTGCTGATCGCCCGCTGGGAGCACACGGAACCGCAACAGGTCAGCCTGGGTGATGCCTCGCAACGGTGACCCGCGGGAGGGATTGCAAGCTGGCGCCAATCTGGCAGGTTTGATTTTGAACATGGTTGATCCGTCTCGGTGCGTGAGGTTCGGCAACGCGGATTCGGTTCGGTTCTCGGCGGCCATGTTCAAATATTACCGCCCATGAAACACCTTGGCGTCCTGCCGTGCGCCAGCTGATGACCGCCGAGCTGGTCCGACAACCATTCCTAACCGGTCAGGAATGTAGCTACGCGTAACACACGGTCGGGATCATCCGATGTTTGGGGCTGCTCACCGCCTCCAGGAATTGGGCGACTTCCTCCGGGCTCCGCACAACGGGGAGTTTCTCCGGTTGCCGGCTGGTTGGGATGTCGTCTTCGACAATCCAAGGCTTTTTGAGGGTGACGGTATAGACAAACCAAAGTGCGGCCACGGCGACCGAAATCGAACTGCCGCCAGTCGCCTCTCCTCGACTAGGTAAATCTGCCAAGACCTGATCACCTGATCTCGTCTTGGCCCAACAGTTCGGGCGGCCGGCCGAAAATGGCGGGCGAACCGGGAAACCTGCTCGACGTAAGCTCTCTATGTGCGCGGCGAAGCGGGGTCATTGGCAACTCCTCTGCGAAACGAACAGCGCTACATGGCGCCACCGCATCGTCTCGCGGTTGAGTTGTCCGACTAGAGGAAGCCTCGGATGCTTATCGCCGACCCACCCGGCGAATCGAAACCGTGCCAAAGTCGCGACTCCCGCGTAGCGGGGCAGTCGTGCGCTTCCACCGCTGGTCAGGAAGAAGCCGAGCGGACTGCCCACCAGGGTGTGGATCTTCGTGCTCAGTCCACCGCGCGAGCGCTCGATCGCCTGGTCCTGGTCCAATTTTTTAGGCGCCGGCGCTATGCTGATGGGCGCGCACAATGGTGCCGTCGATCATCGCATTGTCGGCGTCCGCGGCGATGTGCTGAAAGACCCTCTCCTACACACCAGCTTCAGCCCAGCGGCTGAAGCGCCGGTGCACGTTCTTCGAGTCACCGAACCGTTCCGGCAGATCGCGCCATGGCATCCCGGTACGATACCGATAGAGCACGGCCTCCACGAACAACCGATTGTCCGCCGCGGTCACCCCAACCGAGCCTTCGCGCCCGGGCAACAAATCCCTGATCCGTTCCCACTGGTCGTCGCGCAGTCCGAACCGGCGCATCATCGGTCAGCCCTCTACAAGCTGACCGATGATAAATCGAAGAAACTGCCGCGCCGGAATCGGCTACGCATCGATCTGGCCGGTGTTCCGGCTCGGACACCCTAGTGGATAAAATCTGACATTTGAGTCCGAATACGGATTCCCGCGATTGTGCTGACGTGCGAGTCTGCGGGATGCGCACCGGTATCAAAGTCGACGTGAGTTCTGCGGATCGTGTCCAGCTGGGTGCGATCGTGGCGGACCGAAACAGCCCGCAGAAGCATGTCTGGCGGGCCCAGATCGTGTTGTTGACAGCGGACGGTTGCGGCACGGCCGAGATCATGCGGCAAGCCGGTGTCAGCAAGACTGTTGT
>JBAPPP010000309.1:0-3509 GCA_049280175.1 Rhodanobacter sp. | reverse complement strand
CCACCAGCGTCTCCTTGCGCGAGCGATCGCCCTTGTACATCGCACCGAGCTGCGGCACGGTGACGTGCGATTCGTCCACCACCAACAGCCCGTCGGCCGGCAGGTAGTCGAACAGCGTCGGCGGCGGCTCGCCGGGAGCGCGCCGCGTGAGATGGCGTGAGTAGTTCTCGATACCCTGGCAATAGCCGACCTCGGCCATCATTTCGATGTCGAAGCGCGTGCGCTGATCCAGTCGCTGCGCCTCGACCAGCTTGTTGTCCTGGTACAGCTGCTCCAACCGGTCCTTCAACTCGGGCTTGATCGTCTCGATCGCATTGAGCACGCTCTCGCGCGTGCTGGCGTAGTGCGTGCGCGGGTAGACCGTGTAGCGCTGCACCTTGCGTATCGTTTCACCGGTCAGCGGATCGAACAGCGAGAGGTTTTCCACTTCGCCATCGAACAGCTCGATACGCAACGCTTCGATTTCCGATTCGGCCGGAAACACGTCGATGATCTCGCCGCGCACGCGGTAAGCGCCGCGACGCAACTCCATCTCGTTGCGGGTGTACTGCAACTCGGTCAGCTGATGGATCAGCTTGCGCTGGTCGATGCGCTCGCCTTTGGCCAGGATCAGTCGCAACGACAGATAGTCTTCCGGATTGCCCAGGCCATAGATCGCCGACACCGTGGCGACGATGATCGAGTCGCGCCGCGACAACAACGCCTTGGTCGCCGACAGCCGCATCTGCTCGATGTGTTCGTTGATCGAGGCGTCCTTCTCAATGAACGTGTCCGACGCCACCACGTAGGCTTCCGGCTGGTAGTAGTCGTAAGAGCTGACGAAGTACTCCACCGCGTTGTGCGGGAAAAACTCCTTGAACTCGCCATACAGCTGCGCCGCCAGCGTCTTGTTCGGCGCCATCACGATGGTCGGCCGCTGCACCTGCTGGATCACGTTCGCGATCGTGTAGGTCTTGCCTGAGCCGGTGACGCCAAGCAGGGTCTGTGAGGCCAGGCCAGCCTCGAAGCCCTCGGCCAGACGCTGGATCGCCAAAGGTTGATCGCCGGCAGGCTGGTAGGGGGATACGAGTTGGAAGCGGTCAGTCATCGATGACATATGTGGGTGCGGTGTCCCATTTTAAATCTGCCCTCCTGACAGCAGCTGTCAGCAGATGCCCACAACAACGCCATCATTCAGCGGCAGGGCGCGCTGCGCCAAGGACCTAGCATGGACGGCCCAGGCAACGCAGGAGCGACGCCATGACCCTGCGGCAGCTTGTCGGATTTCATTGCAGGCAACAAGGCACGACTCTGATCGAGCAGATCATGCTGTTGGCCATTGTCGGGATTCTGACCGGCATCGCCGTACCCTCATTGCGAAAGCTGCTGAGCCACAACCAGCAGCAGGTCGCGCAGTCGGATTTCATCGCCGCCCTGCAATATGCCCGCGAGACCGCCCTCACCACCGGCAAACGCACGTTGTTTTGCCCCACCCGCGACGGCACCCGTTGCAGCAGCGATCTTCACTGGGAGAACGGCTGGCTGCTGTTCCAGGATGTCGACACCAACAATCAGCCCGAACACGAGCCGCTGCGAGTCGGCGGTGGCTACAGCGGCAACCTGACGATCCTGGGCACCGTCGGCCGGCACCTCGTGCGGTTTCTCCCTGACGGCAGCGCACGCGGCAGCAACATCACGCTGCTGTTCTGCCAGCAGGGCAGCACCGAGCACGTGCTGAGCGTCATGGTCGGCAACAACGGCCGCATCCGAAGCGCTTCGGCTGACGCCGAGCAGACCGCGGGTTGCGGGCATCGGGACTAGTCGCCGTCGCCATCGGTGGCGTCAGTCGTAAGTCTGCGTCAGCAACGTCGGGGCCACGGCATCGGAACGACCTGCTTTGACGTAGGCGTCGTAATACTCCAACACACGATCTGACTCAAGGTCCGACAAGTGCCGGGTGGTCAGTACATAGATCGAGTTGGAAATCCCATGATTGGACGCGACGCAGGTCAACCGCTGCGGCGTAGCAGATGCGCTTTGTGAAACGACGACGCCGCAGGTGGGTTCAACGATCGCACCTGAGAACATGATCCGCTGATCTGCCGCCGTAGCGATGGAAGGAATCAACAGCATAGCCAGGAGGAGCTGAGAGATGGTCATGTGACTTACCTCGTAGAGCCCACTGATTCAGGCCGTTACGAGACAGGCTCCTCTCAAACACACTCCCGGAATGGCTACCGGGTTCCATTCCTACCGTGAATATTTGATGATTTATATTTATGAATCAATGACTTGTGATGGAGCCGTGAGGAACGATCACCGTTTCGTCGCGTCTACTACGAGAGAATCCAACCCTGCGCAGCGCGCTGGGAGAAACGATCATGTCCATAAGCAAAGAAGTCGTCGAAGCGATCGCCTCCGGTGATGCTTCGGTGAAGTTCGAAGGCTGGCGAGCCGTGAGGGCGTTGCTATTCGACATGGATGAAGAGCGCAGCAGGTTGCGCGAACTATGTGCCTGCGCCTACCGGGCAATGGATGCTCAATCTGCACCCACGCCATGGCTCTGTGCTTTGAGCAGCGCCTCTGAGGGCAACGGTTTCGATACAAACGGACTACTTGCCGACATCCAGCCACGGGTGGCCAGGGCTAGGGCGTTCGTCGATCCGCGGCACGGCGACGAACTGAGGCGGCTGTCTCTTTAAGACACGCTTACAGGAAGCCAGCTCCGGCTTGGTCCGGCGAATACATGAGTGGTTTGTGGGGCAGCACCGGAGACCCTGGTCAGCCTCACTGGCGTGCTGACCCGCAACGTCGGAACGTCACACGAGATCCGCCAGGCGCAGACTCAGTGCACGCCGATGAACGCATAGGCGAACAGCAGGCCGCCTATCACCCCGAGCGCGAGTGAGGCCAACCAAGCCAGGCGCTTGTGCGTAAGTGCCGCCACCGCGCCCAGAGCGATGCCGACTTGCAGAAACGCGACGGCCTCGGCCAGACGATCGTGCTGGCGCAGCATGTGATCGGCCTCAGCCGACTTTTCGTCACGTGCCTGCTCGAACTCGATCGCCTTCAGCTTGAGTTCGCGCTGCTCGGCGAGATAGTGCGCTTCTTCATCGGCAAGGTTGACCGGGGGTGTCTTGTCCTGCGCCAGCCAAGGCTCCCGTGCGCTGCGCGCCATCGCTGCCTTCAGACCCTTGGCCTGGTAATACGTCCAGCTGTCCGAAGCTTTGGCTTGCTGGATCGTGGCCTCGTTCTTAAGTACCAGCGCTTCGTTCACCGTGCTACCAGCCTGCAGCGCGACGATCGCCGCCAGCGCCGCGAACAGCGCCGTGCTCAGCGCAATGGCACGAAGCAGATTCCCGCTTTTGTGCTCCATCTCGTCGACAATCGACTCACGAAGTTTGTCCGTATCAACCTCAATTTCTTCTGGCATGCGCGCGAAAACCTCGGAATCGGTTGGCTGAGCTACCACGGACATGAAAAACCCCGCCGCGGCGGGGTTTTCTTGGTTTCGCGGGACGGTTATGTCC
>JBAPPP010000308.1:0-10489 GCA_049280175.1 Rhodanobacter sp. | reverse complement strand
GTCCCGTGCCCAGCCTCGATCGCAGCGCATCGCGGATCACCGCAGATTTACCATGTCATGCAAGCGCCTCATTCCCGCTAACAAACCGCCGAGGAGGCCGTCTGCCTCAACAACGGGTGACGGCAGTTCATACAGAATTTCGGCTTCGTCGGCCTGAAATGCGATCAGGGAATCCAGCATCGCCTTGGCTACCTCAGGATGCCGTTGGAGAGTCGGCGTAATGGCTTCCTTGCTGAGCCTGGCGATCGCAACCCTGCTGATCGCATTCCTTTGCCGTGGCTCTTCTCGTCCCCGAAATTACTTCGAATATTACCTACGGCGTAATTGCGACGGTTACGTCAGTGGCCAATGATGACTCCCGAACAAGAGCGTGAGACATCGTCCCCAAGCACCTTGTTCAGCCACTCCCCTCTCACTTTTGCGAAGGCCACCATCATGCATACCTTTCCCGTTCATACCATCGACTCCGCTCCGGAACAGTCCAAACCCTCGCTTCAGGCCCTACAAAGCGGGTTTGGGATGATTCCGAATATTGCCGGTGTCATGTCGACGTCTCCCGTTCTCATCGCCAGCCTGGTGGCTCTTTTCTCAAAGGTCCACGGCGGCAGCTTTACCGAAGAGCAGGTTCAGATCCTTCTGCTCACCAATGCAGTCACCAACTCCTGCACATGGGCGGTTGCTTTCCATACGGCCTTGTCGTTGAAGGAAGGCGTGGACCCGGCAGACGTCCAGGCGATTCGTGAGCGTCGTGTTCCGCACAACCCCAAGAGCGCCGCTCTTTCGACCCTCGCCAGGACATTGATTGAGAAGCGCGGTCACCTTGACGATCAGGATGCCGCCAGGTTTCTTGCGGCGGGCTTCGGCAACGACCATCTGCTCGAGGTCATCGCAGCTGTTGCGGCTTCCACCATTACCAACTACACAGGTAGTGTCACGATGCCGCCGCTGGAGGCACCGTTCCAGGAATATATGTGGAGCGCCAGGTAAGCGTGGGGTCACCATGGAGGGTTACCCATTGCGCCGATCTTCTCGTAACGTGGGAAGGGCGATCCGAATTCAGGAGTGACCTTGAATAAGACCGATCCCCGTCAGTCCGAAGGTGAGCTTGGCCAGATGCTTCGGCATTGGCGGGGCCTTCGCGGAAAAAGTCAGATTGAGCTTTCGCTGGACACCGGAGTGTCGCAGCGTCATCTGAGCTTTATTGAAAGCGGGCGGAGCACGCCAGGTAGGCAGACGCTCATGAATATCGCGCAAGGCCTTGACGTGCCATTGCGGGATAGAAATCGCCTGTTGCTCGCGGCGGGATTTGCGCCGATCTACTCCGAGGATGGATGGAACGCACACGAGATGCACGGCATCACCCGCGCGCTTGCGCGGGTACTTCGCCAACATGAGCCTTACCCTGCGGTGGTGATGGATCGCTATTGGAACGTGTTCATGGCGAACGAGTCCGCACCGCAATTTTTCAACTCGTTCATCGACTTTGGCGCGAGGCCCAAACCGCGCAACATCTTGCATTTGATGTTCGACCCCGCCGGCATGCGTCCATTTATCGTGAATTGGCCCAGTGCCTCCAGAGGGCTTATCGAACGTATCCGGCGCGAAGCGGTTGGCCATTTTATGGACGAGAAAACCAGGGATTTGCTGACCGCACTGCTCGCGTATCCCGACGTCGACCGTGACGTCAATATAACTGACGGCATCGGACAAGAACCGGTGCTGCCAGTGATTCCGCTGAGCTTTTCGAAAGATGGTCGAGTGCTCAACTATTTCTCAATGGTGTCCACCGTCGGAACGCCGCAGACGATCGCCGCACAGGAGTTGCGAGTCGAATGCATGTTCCCGATGGATGAGATGACGGAGGTTTACCACCATGAGCTGATGGCTTCGGCCAAGGGGCCGGGCGAGTAATCGTCCGTAGGTTCATGGCGTCTTGTCCCTCCCTACTTGTCCTATGGCGTCAGTTTCGTGCGCGAATCTTTTGCCGGAAAACCTCGGCTTGAATGTGCCCGCGGACAGCTTCGACCGTGACGGCGCGTCCTTCGAGCATGCCTCGCACGGAAGACAGCCCATGCAGCTCAGCGCGCCAAAGGACCTCGCTCCCACGAGTATTGATTTCGCATTGAACGTCAAGGCTATCGCTTCTATCGTCCAGAACCGTGAAAGTCAAAAGCACGCACGAACTCCCGTTGTTAAGTGCTCAAAAGACTCGGGCAGAGTTCGCCGTACGCGACGGTTGCTCCCCACTTGATCACGCCGTCCGAGCTTCGTGAGGTGATCGGCGTCTTGGTGTACACAATCAAGAAGCGTGCCAGCGACACTGGCGCCATTCATGGGGTGTTGCGCACGGGCGAATGCGCACAGCGCGTCATTCGGTCGCCGGCTCGGCAAAAGCCGGAGCGGAGCAAGTTTCATCAGAAGCCGACGTTCAGTGCCAACTTCGCGCCATGTGGGTACGGGCGACCGGTATCTTCACGCCCCCGGGCCGATTGCTTCTGCGACCTCTCGCATCGGCACACTCTCGTCGGGGACAGCTCACCGAGCAGGAGGTGGATGGAGGCCACACGAAATCCGAAAATCAACGTGTCCCTCGACACAAGAGTTGCACCAGCGGCTCCCGCCACGTCTCGTCAAGTGCTCTCTCCAGGCCAATGACATTCCGGCCGGATGCTTTGCTTGCCCGTGCAACCGCCCTGCTCGTCTATGGACGAGGCGCGGCCTGCTGTTTTGAATGGATTGAGCGGTTCCATAATCCCCGAATGCAGCGCAGAATTGAATTAAGCCCCGGGAATAGGCCTTTGTGGCCTTGACTCAGCTGTTCGCGAAGACGAGGTCAAGCTTCTCGGAAGACTGCCTCGATGGTTGCCGGTTCCGTTAAGCCAACTCCCGCTTGGACATCCGGACGATGGGACAGATCCTCACGCATCGGGTCGTATTTGCCCTCAACTGCTTTGTTGCAGTGATCCTGGCGCTGTATGTTGCCTTCAGTCTTTACCTGCCCAATCCGTGGTGGGCGATGGTCACGGTCTTTCTGGCGCAGCCGTCGCAAAACCTGATTGGTGCGATCTGGGCCAAGGCGGTCTATCGCGTGGTCGGTACGGCCATTGGCCTGCTCGCATCGCTGGCGATCATCCCCAACCTGTCCAACGCACCTGAGCTAATGATCCTGGCGCTGGCGGGCTGGATTGCGCTGTGTCTTTACGTCTCGCTGCTCGACCGAACACCACGCGCTTACGTTTTCATGCTTGCTGGCTACACCACAGCTCTGGTTGGGTTGCCGACGGCAACCGATCCCATCATCATTTTTGATTCAGCAGTAGCGCGCAGTGAAGAGATCGTCATCGGTGTCCTCTCCATGGCGGTTGTGCAAAGCATCTTCCTTCCGCGCAGCGTGGCTTCGGCCATGCACGCGAAGATGGATTCGATCTTGAATGACGCCCGCTCCTGGGTCAGTGACGGTTTGCGTGCGCTCACGACAGTTCGATCTGCACCCATTTCGCGAAATGCCGCCATCGACCTCACCGAGCTCAATCTACTAGCTACCAACCTTAAATTTGAGGGCGAATTCGCCGGCGTCCGCCGCCGCATGTTAAGGGCGATGGAAGAGCGTTTCGTTCTGCTTTTGCCCCTGACCAGCGCCATTGAAGATCGCCTGTGGGCCCTGGAAGCCGAGGGCGCGAGCACCACGACAGTGGCCCCGGTGATGGAGCGCATCGCCAGCTGGGTGGCTACCGCGCATTTACCTCCCGGTGAACAAACTTCTCACCTGACCAAAGACAGCGTGGCCAGGGACATCGAGAACCTGAAGCCCCACTTGCGGCCCGAATCCACCTGGTCCGACCTGTTGATGGTCAGCCTGGCTGGTCGACTCGCCGAACTGATACAAACATGGGAGGAATGTCTGATATTGAGGGATGCGCTAAGCGATCCCGGAAAACAGTCCGCCGCGTCATTGCGATTGTTGTCGGGCCTTCGCGGATCGCGACCTTTGCATATCGATCAGGGTATCGCCGCGCTCTCGGCACTGACTGCCGCGGCCACGGTCATCGCTCTGGCCATCTTCACCGTTGCGGTGCACTGGGAGAGTGGTCCTTTGGCGATCGGCTTCGCTGCCGTGGCGTGCTCGCTATTCGCCGCGGCAGACGATCCGACACCGATGGCAAGGACGCTGACGCTCTGGTTCGCCATTGCCTTTCCGTTGGCGGTGTTCTACGAGTTTGCCATCCTTCCTTCCATTGACGGATTCGTGATGCTGGCGGCCACCCTGTTTCCGGTGATCTTTACCATTGGATATTTTTTCGCGCAGCCGAAATATGCCTTGAAGGCTCTCGCCTTGTCGGTCGGGTTTACGGCGGGCCTTGGCCTCCAGCCCACTTTCCTGTCCAGCTTCCCCGCCTTCATGAATACCTACGTTGGACTCCTGGTCGGTGCCTCCTCCGGAGTGATCGGCTTGAGCCTGGCACGCACGCTTCCGGTACAGAGTGTGATTCGCCGTATCCTCCGTGCAGGTTGGAGGGAGCTGGCATTCCTCACCGCGACACCATCGCTGCCCGAACGCGCTGCATGGGCAAGTCGCATGCTTGATCGGGTAGGCCTGCTTTTGCCGCGTCTTGCGCGGGCTCCTGCCGACGAGGAATGGCGGCTGAACGATGCGCTCAGAGACCTGCGGGTCGGTGTCGGCATTATCGACCTGCGCCGGCTACGTCCTAATCCGGACCATGCCATCACAGGGCAGATACAGGACATTCTGGCGACGCTGGGGACTTACTTCAGCAGGCTGGCTCAGGGCCGTCATCCTGCCTTGCCGGAAAATGTCATCGTTACCCTGGATGGACTCATCACGACGATTCTGCGGATGACCACGTCCGCCGAGCGCTGTGCGGGTGCGGTCGCCGCTGTTGGCCTGCGTTGCAGCCTGTTTCCAGACGCCCCACCCTACCAACCAAGAGCAGCCACCGAATGCTAGATGAAGTCAACTTCCTCGGCGTCTACTTCAGTGGTGCACTGATTGCCGCGTGCGTGGCATGGGTAGCACTGGTGATCGTGCGGTGGCCGTTGCGATGGATCGGCTTCTATCGATTCGTCTGGCATCCAGCTCTCGTCGACATTGCCCTTTTCGGTATTCTCTGGAGTCTGTCGGCGTGGGCGTTGCCTATCCTGACGAGGATGATTGCATGACGAGATGGAAGTTGTTTTTGATGCTGGTCGCGCGATGGCTGCTCACGTTGGCCATCGTCATTGCTGCCCTGTTCGCAGCGCGTTGGTTATGGATCCATTACGAGGTTGAACCACGCACGCGTGACGGTCGGGTCCGTGCCGATTTTGTGCAGATCGCACCGGACGTGGCGGGGCTGGTGACGTCGGTTGCCGTACGCGACAATCAGGCGACGCGCATCGGCGACACTCTCTTCGTCATCGACCGCTCGCGCTACGAACTAGCACTCGCTGATGCCAAGGAGCGCGTTGCCACACAGAGTGCTCAATTGGCCGAAGCTGAACGCGAGAACCGACGCAATGTCGCACTCGCCGATCTCGCATCGGCAGAAAGTCGCGAACAAAGCGGCTCCCGCATCGATGTTCTACGCGCTTCGCTCAGGCAGGCCGAGACTGCCGTGGATCTTGCCCAACTCAATCTGGATCGCACGGATGTAAAAGCGACAGTGAACGGCACGATCACCGATCTCAATCTGAGGCCGGGCGACTACTTTGTGGCGGGAAGGCCCGCGCTTACCATCATCGATAGCGACTCGTTTTACGTCGTTGCCTATTTCGAGGAAAACAAGCTGCCGCGCATTCATATCGGCGATCGCGCACACGTGCAATTGATGGGCGAAGACCGCATCCTGGACGGCCATGTCGAGAGCATCACCAGCGCGATCGAGGACCGCGAGCGCACACCGAATGCGAACTTGCTGCCGAACGTAAATCCCTCCTTCAATTGGGTCCGTCTGGCCCAGCGCATTCCAGTGCGCATCGCACTCGACCACACGCCTGGCGACGTGCGGTTGATCATGGGTAGAACGGCGAGTGTCGAAGTGCTTCAGGACGGCCGCGCATCGCAGCGGGGCGGCAGGTGAAACGCCCCATTGCCATTGGGCTTGGCGTGGCCTTCCTGTGTAGCTGCACGACCGTGGGGCCAGACTATCGGCGGCCAGGTAACGCGTTGATTGCCTCCACGACTGCCGCTGGCGCATTTGTCGGTGCTGACAATGCGGCCTTCGTCACCACACCGCCGCCTGGCAACTGGTGGCAGCTCTATCAGGATCCGATGCTCGATGGACTGATCCAGCAGGCGTTGAGCGCGAATACGGATCTGCGCATTGCGTCTGCGTCGATTGCTCGCGCGGAGGCAAATCTCGATCTCGCCAAAGACCAACGGTATCCCAGCACGAATCTGGAAGTATCACCCAGCTACACACGTCTATCACCGCAGGAGCAATTGCTGCCCGACGTCGATATTCCTCCGCTCAACCTGTACAGCCTTGGCGCAAGCCTGTCCTATCAGGTCGATCTGTTCGGCCAGATTCGCCGGGCGATCGAGGCATCGCAAGCCGACCTCGGCGCAACTCGAGCAGCTTACGACGCGGTGCGGATAACCGTGGTCGCCGACACCACCCGCGCGTATGTCACCGCCTGCTCGGCCGGGCACGAGATCACCATTGCGCAGCAATCAGTAGCCTTGCAGGCACGCAGTTCAGCGCTCACTGAACGTCGCTTCGCGGCGGGCCGTGGTATCTCATTGGATGTGACGCGCGCCAAGGCGCTGGAAGATCGCGTAAGCGCGAGCATCCCACCACTCGAAGCCGCGCGACGCACTGCTCTATATCGGCTTGCAGTGTTGACGGGGCGACCGCCCGCAGAGTTCTCGCGTACCGTCGAGAAATGCGTACAGGATCCCCGATTGAACCAGCCGATTCCCATCGGCGACGGGCGCGCACTTCTTGCGCGCCGACCCGACGTGCGCCGCGCGGAATATGTGTTGCACGCTGCGACCGCACAGGTGGGTGTGGCGACCGCCGATCTCTACCCCAAGATATCTCTGGGCATCGGCGTGGAATCGATTGGACCGGATTCGACCTTCCTCCAGTACAGCGCGCTCAAATACTCCATCGGCTCACTGATCACCTGGCAGTTCCCCAACCGGCGTATCGCCAAGGCGCGCATACGCGGGGCGCAGGCAACAGCGGATGCCGCCTTCGGACAATTCGATGGCGTGGTGCTGGCCGCCTTGCGTGAAACGGAGAGCGCGCTCTTCATCTATGGGCGCGACCTTGATCAACGAAACTATCTGGAAGCCTCCCGGCATGAGGCAGCGACTGCCGCCAGTGACGCCGAACGGCTCTTTCGCCTGGGCGGACAGGATTATTTGACCGTACTCGATGCAAACCTCTCACTGATCTCTGCCGACCAGGCGCTTGCTGCCCTGGACAGTAAGATCTCGGCCGATCAAATCAACCTCTTTATGGCGCTCGGCGGCGGCTGGGAAACTGCTGGCTCGAACGAGGCGGAACAGCACAAGCCATGACCCAGCCGTGCACTCAGGGCGGAAATAGTGAGTAGCCGCGCGAGAATTCAGGCGCCCGGCTTGTGCGCCTGCCTTCTCGCGTCGTTACCAACCGGCGTTGATCCAGCAACACATTTCATTCGGCAAAACGCGGACTCTCAGAGCATCTCCAGGGCCAGGGCAATTCCCTGGCCGCCGCCGATACACAAGGTGACCACGCCGCGGCGCAGGCTGTCGCGGCGCATCGAATGCAGTAGTCGTGTTGTCAGGATGGCACCGGTCGCGCCAATCGGATGGCCATGGGCGACGGCACCACCTTCCACGTTGACCCGCTCGTCGGCCATGCCTAGTTCGCGTGCAACGACGATGGCGATGGCGGCGTAGGCTTCGTTGATCTCGATGCGCTCGATCTGGTCCATGTTCCAGCCGGCTCGTTGGACAGCCAGCTTCACCGCCGACACCGGCGCGATACCAAACATTCCGGGCTCAACGGCGGTGACGGCGAATCCGGCCAGCCGTGCCAGGGGCGCCAAGCCTTGTGCCTCGGCAAAGCCGCGCTCGGCGACCAGCATGGCGGCGGCACCGCTATTCAACCCTGGCGAGTTGCCCGCGGTGATCGTGCCATCTTCGCGGAAGGCCGGCCGCAGTCGAGCAAGACCCTCCAGTGTTGTGTCGGGACGTGGTGGCTCGTCACGATCAAAGGACTCCACACCCTTGCGCGAGCGCACTTCCACCGGAACGATCTCCGCGTCGAAATGGCCGGCGTCGCGTGCCGCGATGAAGCGGCGCTGCGAGCGCTCGGCCCAGCGATCCTGCATTTCGCGATCTACACCGTATCGGGTGACCAGGTCCTCGGTATGCCAACCCGAGTGCTTCTGCGAGAAGGCATCGTGCAGGCCATCCAGCAACATGCTGTCGTAAATTTGCGCGTGGCCCATGCGATAGCCCCAGCGGCCGTTGTCTACCAGATACGGCGCGCGGTCCATGTTCTCCATGCCACCTGCCAGCATGACCCTGGCCTGCCCACTGATAATGTCCTGAGCGGCAGAGACGATAGCCTGGGCGCCGGAGCCGCATACGCGGTTCACCGTCATCGCTGGCACCGACACGTCGAGACCACCGCCGATGGCTGCCTGGCGTGCGGGGTTCATGCCGCTGCCCGCCTGTACCACCTGCCCCATCACAACGCCATCGACGGCGTCTGAAGCAAGACCGGCGCGCTCCATCACTGCATGAATGGCAGTCGCCCCGAGAACGGTCGCGGGCACACCGCGCAATCCTCCATTAAAGCTGCCGATGGCGGTGCGGACGGGATGGCAAAGCACGATGTCGAGTTTCATGGAAGTCTCCGGTGAGTTCGGTGAATGGGTGTGGGTCGCGCATGCCGCCTGACGCACTCAGTAGCATTCAGACGTCTGTTCCAAGGCCGAGGCGTTGCAGTAGATCGACGCGTGTCGCTTGCAGAATGGCGTCGCCATCGATGGGATTGCTCTGCGCACGCGCCATCGCCAGGGCGCCCACCATGGCCGAGCGCAGCGTCAAGGCCAGCGACCTCGCGTCGTCGACGCCGGCACGTTCCAGCACCTCCATCAGACGTTCATGCAGGCGCTGGGTACCACGGGTAAAACGTTCGCGTGCGGTCGCGTTCAAGTGCGGCAGTTCCGATACCAGCGATGCCATCGCGCAGCCTCTACCGCGCCTTCCGCAATGACCGATGGATAGGTAGAAGTCGATGTATACCGCCAGCGCTTCAGACGCAGACCGGCCCTTCGTGGTTTCGACGAACTTTGCCTCGTCCCTGTCGAACATGAAGTCGATCGTGGCGGCAACCAGCATTTCCTTGGAGCCGAAGTGCGCATAGAAGCCGCCGTGCGTCAGCCCGGCCCGGGCCATGACGGCGGCCACGCTGATTCGCTCGGGTCCCTCGTCACGGATGGCATCTGCCGCCGCCTCCAAGACCCGCAATCGCGTCTGTTGCTTGTGCTGGTTGTCATAGCGCACGGCTTGCTACTCCGTACCCATCGTCGGACGTCGCGGCATCTGACTAACGCACCGCGACCTTCGACGATGCCACCGCGGGACGCGCATCGACGATGGGCGTCCAACCTCCGCCAAGAGAGCGGAACGCAGCCACGGCGGCGCGCGCATCGTCGGCGTGCACGCGCGCCAATTGATCGCGTGAGGACAGCAGCTGTCGATCCTCGTCCAGCACCTCGATCAGGCTGACCGCACCGCCTTTGTAAGCATCCTCGGCGGCCGCGCGCGCCTGTTGATGCGCGGCGACTTCCTTGATCAGTTCGTCGTGCTGGGTCTCCAGTTCGGTCAGCGTAACGATCGCGTTCTCGACGTCCTCGGTGGCACGCAGCATCGACTGGCGATAATTTGCGAGCGCTTCGGCCTCACCACCCTTGGCTTGCGCTACTTCGGCATCGACCCGGCCGAAATCGAACAGGCGCCAGTGCAAACCGAGTACAGCCTGCGGCTCGAATGCTGCCGCCGAGAACAGTGAGCCGGAATGCAGACTATCGAAACCGAGCAATCCGCCCAACGATACTTTGGGGTAATACTCGGCCACAGCTACGCCGATTCGCGCACTGGATGACGCCAGCCGACGCTCGGCAGCAATCACGTCCGGCCTGCGACGCAGCAGCATGGAGGGTCCACCGTCGGTATCCAGCGAGGGCACCGCGAAGTGTTGCGGGCTATCCAGTACCTCGCTGCGGTACGTTCCCGGCGCGGACCCCATAAGCACGTCCAGGCGGTTGAGCTGTTCGGACAATTCGATTTGCAGCGGCGGCAAAGTGACCTGCGCCTGCATCACGAGTGCCTCGGCTTGGGCCTGTTCGCGAACCGTGGCCAGTCCACCGGAAAGACGTACGCGGACCAGCTCCAGCAACCCGGTTTCCGTATCGACCTGCTGCTGCGCCAACGCGATGCGCGCCTGCGCGCCACGCACCCGAAAATAGGCATCGGCCGCCTCTGCCG
>JBAPPP010000307.1:0-1713 GCA_049280175.1 Rhodanobacter sp. | reverse complement strand
CCAGTGACTCGTCCGAAAAGGGGTTGCCGGATCGAGTCGCGCGTGAAGTCCCCGCAGGCTTGCAACTGCGATTGGGCATTTTGGCGCGCCTAAAAACTGCTCGTCATTCGCCCTGGGGCGGCAGAGCAGAAAATCCGTGTGAGCGTCACGATTGTGGTTAGTTTGGGTAGGTTTTCCAGAAGGATTCCCATTGACCGGGCTGGCTGAGGTAGAGGGCGCGGAGGTGGCAGAGGGCGTCGGAGCCATCTTCGCCCCAGCGCATGCCGCTGCCTTTGAGGCGATTGCCTACTACCGTTTTGCAGGCGCTTTCGACGGGTCCGGAGCCGATTTGCCAGCCATTGGCCAGGTAGCGCGGATAGTCCATGCGATGTTGGTGGTTGCCGAAGTAGCGCACGCACTCGGCATGCGCTTGGCGCGCCGCAGGTGGATGGCCGCTCAGTTCCAGGGCTTCCAATGTGGCGAGCATCGCCGCGCCTCCTTGATGCTTCAATTGATGACACCAAGTGCCGACGACCTGCTGGCGTTGTGATGCATCATCGGGATACAACGCCAGGCCCAGTTCGGTCAGATGTTCGGCCGCGTGCCAGAAGTCGAGGATGCACTCGGCCAGCGGAAAGTTTTTGCGAAAGAATTCCTCCAAGCCATTGCCGCCATCCGAAAGCGCGATTTGTTGTTCGGCGTCATCCCAGCCGACTTGCGCGGCTTGACGGCGCAATTGCGATCCGAGTTCGTTTAACTCATAAAAGCCCGCTAAATATCGCACGGAATGACGTGGCGGGGGCTGAGCATCGTGTTTGCTGCGCGGGTTGTAGAGCATGCCGACATAAGCCATGCGCCCTTCGGCTTTCGCTCCGCCAGCACCTTGTTGTCGCACGCCCGTGGCGTCGAGACTGACGTAAGCACAGCGCTTACCGCGCGCGTCGCGCTGCCAGGTCCAGGGCTGGCCCGGCTCGTCAAAGGTGACCTTGTCGTGCAGCAATGTTGCCAGCCGCTCTCCGGTCGCTTCGGTCACCCGCTCGACGGTCGACTCGCTCAGTCGCAGTCCACACAGTTTTTGCAACGTGACTTCAGCCGACTGCGCGAAACTGGTCTGCAAGCCGGCGATGCTGGCCACCTGGCTGGCGGCCGGCGTCAGATGCGCGGCTCCCAAACCTAAACGCTGGTCCCGCGGAAAGCAGCCGTGGTGACAGCGGCCGCAGTGATAGTAATGACGCTTGATCCGCACGACGCCTAACAGACTATCCACCCGCTTAGGACGCACGGCCACGCAACGGGCATCGGACCGACAGTGCGGGCACACGCAGCTAGCTCCTTCGTATCCGTCCCTTTTTTTGTCGCTCCTCGGCGACCGCCTCCAAGGCTCGGGCTCCCAAGGCATGCACCCGATCACGCAGCTCGAACTCCGTCTGGCCGAAGAGTTCCGAATCACCCTTGCCGGCCAGCAACTTCGCCATCCGTCGCAACTCTTGATCGGATACCTGCCCCAACAACTCGTAAACTCGCTGCTCTTCCGCGTTCAATTCCAAAGGATCCTGCTCGGACGACCTCATGACTAACCCTCCCTGAATCATGGAAAATAGGCAATCTCTCCCAGCCACATTCTACCACCGCCAATTTCCCACCTACTATTCTGACGCCCACACATCGTAGCACAACGTCGCCGTTTTGCCGTGCAGGGAGGGACGCCGGCTGCTAAAATGCACGGTCCCTGAT
>JBAPPP010000306.1:0-2332 GCA_049280175.1 Rhodanobacter sp. | reverse complement strand
GTTGAATGCTCACGTCCGGCCTCCAGCGCTTTCCAGCCAACGGAAGTCCGCTTCGTTTACCGGCTTGTCCAGCTTGCGGAATTCGGCGCGCGCTGCTTCCAGGATCAGCGGCATACTGATCTGCGCGTTGCCCTTGGCGGCCATGAACGCCGCGTTCAAGGCAATGCCATGAATGCTGCCGCCGGTGAGTGCGAGCCGTGCGAGACGTTCGATATCCAGCGTTGAGGCCGCCGCTTTCGCTGGAAACACCGAGGCCCATATCGCCCCGCGCTCGACCACGCCCGGAAACGGGAAGTTGACCACGAAGCGAATGCGGCGGAGGAACGAGCTGTCGAGCGCACTCTTCATGTTTGTCGCGAGAATGGCCAAACCGTGAAACGACTCCAGTCGCTGCAGCAGATAGTTCACTTCGATGTTGGCGTAGCGATCGTGGCTGTCCTTCACCTCGCTGCGTCGGCCGAACAGCGCGTCAGCTTCGTCGAAGAACAGGATCGCGCCGCCATCCTCGGCGGCGTCGAACAGTTTGCGAAGGTTCTTCTCGGTCTCGCCGATGTACTTGCTGACTACCGCCGACAAGTCGATGCGATACAGCGACAGGCCAAGCTCATTAGCTATCACTTCTGCTGCCATCGTCTTGCCGGTACCACTCTCACCGGCGAACAATGCGCTGATCGACAACCCGCGATTCATGCGTTCGCGGAATCCCCAGTCGTCATAAACAGTGCTTCGTTGTGCGACCTGATCGGCGATCTGATGCAACAGATTTCTCTCGTTGTCGGGCAGCTTGATGTCGTCCCAGCCAGCCTTCGGGTCGATTCGTTGCGCCAGCTGGTCAAGCGCGGGTCGCGTGCGCGCCAATGCGCCCTGCCACAGCGACTGCGCGAGCGCCTCCGGCTTCTGCTCCGCGGCCGCCAACGCTGTGTGCGCGATCAGTTCGATCTTGCCTAGGTTGAAATCAAATTGACCAGCCAGGCGACGTGGTTGATCGCCTGCAACCTCGCCGAGCATCCGCTCCCACACCGTGCGTTGTTCGATGGCCGTGGGCTTGGCGACATCCACACTGATCACGTTGGTCGCCCCACCCGCCCACGGCTCACGCGTATCGATGAAGGTGAGGCCCCCGGCTCGCGCAAGAATGCGCTTGACCTGTGCCGCTGCGCTGTCACTCCGTTCGATATCGGCCGCATCGATGTATAGAGCAATCGGCAACAACTGGCTTTCGCGTTGCCACAGGCGGATCAGCGTTTCCTGCTCCGCGATGGCGCCGGGCAACAGTTCGGCCGAAAGACGATACGGCTGAGTGCCGAACGCATCGGCAATCGCGTGTGCAATCGCCTGCTTGCTGACACTGTCACTGCCGAGCAGCTGCACCACAGGCAATGCTTCTCCGGCCGGTACATGGCGTAGCCCGTCCAGCACCTGATCGACGATCGCTCGCTGCGAAGGCGGCAACGTCGTCGTCGCGAACGCGGTGAGCAGTGGTGCCAGGCGATCGTCCAGGTAGTTCATGCCCTTGACGAAGTTCACCACGCGTTCGTCTGCGCTGAGCGCAGCGCCGATCAGAGGTTGCGGTCCGGGCTGGTGAATATCGAGCAGGCGCCAGTAGCGCAACGGGCGTTCTGCCGATAGCGCGTCCCAACTCGGCTGGTCGAGCACGGCGAAGGCCAACGCGAATGTTGGCCAGGGTTTGCTCGGATCGTGCTGGGCTTCTGCGCACAAGGCGGGCATGCGGGTGTCCAGCTCCATGCTGATACATAGCAACAGCACCTCGCGCTCGAAGTCGGTAAGGCCCAAGCGCTGGGCAAGCAGCACGAGCGCAGGAGTGAATGCAACCGATGGCTCCGCCGACGATGATGACTTGGCATCGGGCGTCGCTGCGCTATTTGCGGCGCTGCCTGCCGCCGCCGCTTCGAGGTCAATGGAGAGCTGTGCGGGCTGCGCTGCCTCGGCGCGCGGGGCTGGCGGCATCGATACGGTTTGCGTCGCATGCTCGCGGAACATCCACGCCAGCCATGACGCATGCTTGACGTTGTTGCTGCGCGCGGAAGACGGCGCGTTCACGACCGGGGCTAATGCAGCAGCATCCGCCGCTGGGGCGTTTTGGGCATGGGTTGCCGGCATTTCAGCGTCATGCTTCGCGGCTGCGCGTTGCAGGCGCGCGCGCATGTCGGCCAGTGCGTCGGCCAGGTACTGATCGTTGGCGGCCTGCCACTGCGCTTGATCGCTCATGACACCACCACTTGCTGGTTGCTGGCGAACGCTGGCGTGCTACCGCTGAAATCGACCGGGATGCTGTCGGCACCATCGACGCGCAAACGCACGGTGTACGTAC
>JBAPPP010000305.1:0-4658 GCA_049280175.1 Rhodanobacter sp. | reverse complement strand
TCCATGATTTGATTTTTGGATTGCCCGGCGAGAGCCAGCTCGGTCCTTTTGCGGGTGATCGGTAAGATCGATCGCGCCGCTTGCGGATTGAAGCAAGTGGGTCCACGCAGTTTGGGATTCCAAAATTCCGGGAAATCGAACTGCGCCGACCAGGATCGGTCGACCATGCATACAAAGCCGTTCCTGCCTTCGACCGCGGTGACGTAGCCATGGGACCCGAGAACCAGGATCGTGGCTTCCCCGGAAATGGCTTTGGGCGCCGCGCTTCGCGCCAGTGCGATTTCCGCGTCACGGTCCCCCATCAGGTATTGCGACAGGGGCGCCATACTCGGATAGGCATGGTGTAGATCTTGAGCTGACGAGCTCTCGGCGAAGGCTATGGCCAGAAGGATGCTTAGCATCACGCACATCTTTAAGCGGCCGGCATCATGCTTCATCTCACACTCCCGATCTGATCGCGTAGGCATAGCGGAGATCCGACTCTTTCGGATCGAATCCAGATGACGCCCAAGCTGAAGGCGCCAGTGACCTGGTCTCTTCAACGACGAACGAGATAGGCGAAAATCGACATGCGATTCGTCATCAAGGCGGATCAGGGCCCCTTCCCTGGCCCCGTCACTCCGTGCAGGCCATCCCGAGCCATTCCTCTAAAAGGGCTCTCCGGTTGACCCGATTCGCTCTTTCCTGCCCGGCACCTAGATCGCCGCAGTCGCCTTGGCTGAAGCGCCGCCATTGTCGGCGCTGCTCTTGCCCCGGGCGCCCATCAAACCTGGCCAACAACTGGCGCCGATCATCGATACCTGCATGCTATGCAACGCCCACCATCGACTCGATCCATCAACGTCATAGTTAACGGTTTTTAGAATTGGTTATAAACATTGGTATTAATTGGCTATGCGCTGGATTGGCTATGCAAATGCAATCCGATTGGATATGTATTTTTTCCCATGGTTCATTTACCGTGAAGCCGGAGTTGCAATAGCGATGCTTCAATTGTTAATACGATGATTCCATCAGATAGCGGATTATACGAGGCTATTCAACATCTTCGATCAAGATGAAACGGAAAGCGGTAGTTTCGCCGAAGCAATCCTGCAACTTGGTCAGTGTCAACATCACAAGTTACTCCATTTGATTTCAAGTTAAACAGAAGCCATTGGTGTATCTATGCGTACGAAATTCTATTCGGATGAATTTAAAGCTGAAGCTATTCGATTGGTGGTTCAGCAACGTTTCTCAGCGGCCGAGGTTGCGGCAAGGCTCAACATTCGAAATGAGACTGTACTGACATGGGTAAGGCGATTTCGCTATAAGCGGTCGCAGTTATATGAGGCAGATCGATTGAAGACAAGGCTTCATGATGTAGCCATGGAGCGCGATGTTTTGATCGAACTTGCGACTCGTTTGCTGGACAAAGCTGGATAAATCCAGCGCCTTGCCATTTCATGATGGGTACTGCCTGCGCTTAAGGCTCACGAGCTGTCGTGATTGATTACCTTTGACAGCTCTGCCTCGTTGGTGATGGATAGACCCAGGTTGTTATTCGAATTACGGCTTTGGGCGGAATCTCTCTGACCCAGAGTAATAATCAATCGGAGGGTATTTTCATGAAACTTCGGGTCGCAAAGCTTTCTTCGGCAGTCCGTCTGTCGCTTTCGCTGGGTGCTGTCATGGCGATGGGTGCCGCGGGCACGGCATTCGCACAGGATCAGTCCACAACGACACAGAGCACGACCACTCCGCCCGCCCCGCAAAAAGCATCTACCCTGCAGACGGTCGTGGTCACCGGCTCGCACATTCGCCGCGTGGATCTGGAAACGGCCAGCCCGGTCGTCACCATCGATCGCGCAGCGATCAAGGCCAGCGGCAAGCTCACCCTTGGTGATCTGGTGCAGGATCTGCCGGCCGTCACCGGCGGCAATACCAACCCGCAGGTCAACAACGGCGGCGGCACCGGCGCAACCAGCATTGGTTTGCGTGGCTTAGGCCCGAACCGCACCCTGATCCTGGTTGACGGTCACCGCATCATGGGTATTTCACTCGGTGGTGTGATCACCACTCCAGTCAACGGTGATGCTCCGGACGTCAACTCGATTCCGGCCGCGATGATCGATCACATCGACGTGCTGACCACCGGTGCGTCCTCGGTCTATGGTTCCGACGCCGTCGGCGGCGTGGTCAACTTCATTCTGCGCAAGGACTATCAGGGCGCCGAGTTCACGACGAACTTTGGTCAGTCCGATCACAACGACGGCGAGCAGCAGGGCTACACCTTCACGTTTGGCCAGACGTCCGACAAGGGCAGCATCATGGGCGGCGTGGACTACAACAAGACGGATGGCATCCAGGCTGGCAGCCGTGCCTTCTCCCGGAATGCCGTGACGGTGTACGGCACAAACGGAAAAGGTCCGTCCGCACCGCAGCCGCCGTCCGTGTTCATTGGTGGTTCCAGCTCCGCACCGAACGGGCATATCCAGCTGGCTGGCTCCAACTTTGCGGGTGCTTTCCCGGGTTGCCAGAGCGGTTTCGTCGCACACAATCCGGGTCAGGGCACCGATGCCGCCTCCGACTACCATTGCTTCCAGAACAATGGTCCGGCCAGCGACAAATACAACTACGCCTCGGTCAACCTGGTCCTGACGCCACAGGAACGTACCAATGCGTTTCTGATGGGCAACTACAACCTGGCTGATCATGTCAGCGTTTACCTGGATGCCTATGTCGACAAGACCTCGTCCAACTCGGCAGTGGCACCGTACCCCCTGACGACCGATGGTGGTTTCCAGATCTCGGCGCAAAACGCGTACAACCCGTTCGGTGTCAATTACCAGAGTGGCCAGAGCAATTACGGTGTACGTCTCACCTCGCTGGGTCTGCGCGAGACGTTCGCCGGCATGACGCTGGCGCAGATCCACACCGGATTCAAGGGTGATTTCCCGATCGGCAACCAGACCTGGCAGTGGGATGTGGGCCTTGACTACGGCCACGCCAGCATGACCGAAACGGCCACCGGCCTGATCAATCTGACTGTCCTGAATCAGGCAGCCGGGCCGTCCTTCAGAAACGGTGGCACGGTTACTTGCGGCACTCCAGCGGCACCCATTACCACCTGTATTCCGTTCAACCCGTTCGACATCACCACCCCGCAATCGATCGCCTCGCTGCAGGCGGCCTCCGCGCCGGGGCTTGCAACAAGTGACACGATCGAGAAGATCTGGCACGCCGACTTGAATGGCGGCGTGTACGACCTGCCCGCGGGCACCATCAATCTGGCAGTCGGTGCGGAGTATCGCCAGGAGTACGAACACAACCAGGTCGACGGTCTGCTGACGATCAATCCGGCCACTGGCACTTGTACCCTGGGAAGCGTTTGCGGCGCCGGCTTGCAGGGTGGCTACAACGTCAAGGAAGCCTATGCCGAAGCGTTCTTTCCGATCCTGAACGATCTGCCGTTCGCCAAATCACTGAACGTCGACATCGGCGATCGTTACTCGAAGTTCAGCGCATTCGGCACCACCAACAACCTGAAATTCGCGCTTGAATGGAAGCCGATCGACGACTTGTTGCTGCGTGGCACGCTTGCCGAAGTGTTCCGCGCCCCGAATCTCCTTGAAGTCTTCGGTGCACCGTCTTCTTCTGCGTACCGCATCTCCAACGATCCCTGCACCGGCTATACCGGCGCGCCGGTCAATCCGGCGTGCGTCAACGTGAAGACCGATGGCAGTTTCGTCAACCAGCTGGTCGTTCAAGATCTGCAGGGTACGGGCCTCGTATCCGGCGCCGCCTATGCCAACATCCCGATCAAGCCGGAACAGGGCAAGACCTTCGATTTTGGTGCCGTCTACAGTCCGTCCTGGGCTCCAGGGCTGTCCTCGACGGTGGATTTCTGGCATCTGTATCTGAATAACGTCATCACCACGATAGGTGTCCAAAGCCTGCTGGGCCTCTGCTCGTCGGGCGACCTGGCCTACTGCCAGTTCATCTCGCGCTACCCCAGCGGTCCCAATCAGGGACAACTCACTGCGCAGACCCTGCAGCCGACCGGCAACCTGGGTACCACCAGCACGGGCGGTGTCGACTTCTCGCTGAACTACAAGCTGCCGGAGTTCTCGTTTGGCAAGTTCAACGTGGGCATGAATGCCACCTACCTGAAGTACTTCAACGTGCAAACGGCGCCGGGAAACATCGCCAATTCCACCTACACCGACGCCGGACATTTCATGCCGTTCGGTTCTGCGCAGGCGGCAGCTTGCCCGGGTGCCGTCGGCAACTGCCTGTTCCCGCGCTGGAAGGGTCAGGCCTATGTGAACTGGCAATTGGGTAACTGGGACGCATCGTGGCGTCTACGCTACATCGGCCGCTTCCAGATGGGTTCGCAGAGCCCGTCGCAGGATGTATTCCCGGATGGCACATGCTTCTATGGCAGCTACTGCACGATTCATGGGGCAGAGTACAAGTACGGTTCGACCACTTATAGCGACGTCTCGCTGGGCTACAACATCGAGCCGTTGAATACGCGCGTCGAGTTCGGCGTCAACAACCTGTTCGACAAGCAACCGCCGCTCTTGTACGCCAACAACGTGCTCCATGCGAATACCGACCCGAGCGACTTCGACACGATTGGTCGTTATTTCTGGGGCCGGGTCACGGTCAAGTTC
>JBAPPP010000304.1:0-2121 GCA_049280175.1 Rhodanobacter sp. | reverse complement strand
CGTGTTCGCAACCTCGATACGGATTGATCGCCTGATTGAAGTGGATGTCCGGCGAGTCGTTGCGGCTGATCACGCTGCGCGCCCGCTCCTCGGTGACTTCGGTGCGCGGGCGTGGCGTGTCCTCGTCGAGCAGGTCGTGCGACCAGCCATCGTCCTCGGCAAGATGACGGATGCTTTCGAAACGCCCCTCGGGATTGGAGGCGGCGCCACGACCCTTGATCATCCTGCTGCCTTGCAGCGGATCTTGTGGCGTTGGGGGCGGCAGCGAATCGTCCATCGGTGTATTTTGCCGCGGCGATGTCTCAGCCGGCGCGACATCCATTCATGCGTGGGCCGTGACGCCTGCAAGACATGCCGCGGCGGAGCTATGATGCGCGCGTCGGCCACCGCCGCCGACGTGTTTCCCGTGCGATCGAGGCCCTTCATGCGCTGGCTGCTGCTCACTGCAACCCTATTCGCCATCGTGCTGTGCTTTACCCGTCATGGCGCTGGCGCCATGGCTTGGTGGCTGTTCGTTTCCCTCGTCGGCACGATCGCCACCACGCTGGCGTTTGCGCAAGCGAAGATCGCCCGCAACTCACGCGACGACAGCCTGTCCGATTACGAGCTCAGGCAACTGCGTGAGGGCGGTGACCGTCACAATCGCTCCACATCGGAACAATGACTCTAGCGTGGGCGCTATTTCGGGGAAGCGCCTGACTGTCCATCGCCTCGTCTGACCGGGAGTTCGTCATGACTGCAACAGGCTTGATCATTTTTCTGCTCATCGGCGCCATCGCCGGCTGGCTCGCCGGCTTGATCGTGCGTGGGTTCGGCTTCGGCCTGATCGGCAACATCGTGGTCGGCATCGTCGGCGCATTCCTCGCCGGCTGGTTGCTGCCCATGCTCGGCGTTGGCTTCAGCCTGGGTAGCCCGATCGTCACCAGCATCGTCTACGCGATGATCGGTGCGATTGTCCTGCTGGTGCTCATCGGTCTGGTCAGACGCGCCTGATCTGATCCCCAGGCGCACTCACGGGCACAAGTGTTGCCGGTGAGTGCGTCGATTCCGAACCCTCCGCTGCCTGGGATCCGGCGGGTGTGGGCGTGCCTGTCGGATGCCCCGCAGCAATCCGCTACGATTGGTGTGATCGGGCTACACTCGAGCTTCGATTATCGCCGGGCGCTCTCGCCTGCCGCGGTTTCCCGTCGCCACCTTGGCGATTCCTTGCATGCCGCGCCAGCAGGAGGCCAGCTATGTCCAAGCTTTATCCAGTCAACCCCACGTTTGCTGCCGCCGCCCGCGTACGCCACGACGACTACACGCGCCTGTACGCGGAATCGGTCAGCGACCCTGAGGGTTTTTGGAGCCGCGTCGGACAGCGGCTGGACTGGATCAAGCGACCGACGAAGATCAAGGACGTCTCGTTCGATCCCAAAGACCTGCACATCCACTGGTACGAGGATGGCCAACTCAACGTGAGCGCCAATTGTCTCGACCGCCATCTGGCCGAACGCGGCGACAAGGTGGCGATCATCTTCGAAGGCGACGATCCTAACGACTCACGCCGGATCACCTACCGCGAACTGCATGCGGAAGTGTGCAAGTTCGCCAACACTCTGAAAAACCTTGGCGTGACCAAGGGTGACCGCGTGGCGATCTATCTGCCGATGATTCCCGAGGCTGCGGTGGCGATGCTCGCCTGCGCGCGCATCGGTGCGGTGCACTCGGTGGTGTTCGGTGGCTTTTCGCCCGATTCGCTGGCGGGCCGCATCGCCGACTCCACAGCCAAACTGGTGGTGACGGCCGACGAGGGCATGCGCGGCGGCAAGCGCATCGCCCTGAAGGCTAACGTGGATGCCGCGCTCGAACGCCCCGGCACCAACAGCGTGGAGACCGTGATCGTGGTACGCCGCACCGGTGCCGCGGTACCGATGCAGTCGCCGCGCGACCGTTACTATCACAACCTGATGGACGGCCAGACGGCTGATTGCCCGGCTGAGCCCATGGAGGCCGAGCATCCACTGTTCATCCTTTATACCTCCGGCTCCACCGGCAAACCGAAAGGCGTCTTGCATACCTCGGGCGGCTACCTGGTGTATGCCAGCTATACGCACGAGCTGGTGTTCGACCTGCGCGAGG
>JBAPPP010000303.1:0-4480 GCA_049280175.1 Rhodanobacter sp. | reverse complement strand
GTTCTAACAGCCAACCGCCATCAATGCGACCAGCTACATCATGCCTGTCGCCGTCTTGCGCAATGAAGACTGGCCCGTCAACACCAGCAACGGCGACAAGGAACTGGCTGAATATCGCATCCGCCGCCGGGACCTGGGGTTGGAAGCGGGCTGGTCACCCATCTCCGATTGGCGCGTGTTCACCTCGCTAACACGCGGCTATGACGATGGCAGTCTGCGCATTGGCAGTCCCACCGACTTCCCCGACCAGAAATCCCAATTCTCGAGGGTTGAGCTTGGGCTGGACTGGGATACGTTCGACAACACCCAGTTCCCGACACGCGGGAGCCACGTGGAATTTGATTACGACATGTACCGCCCATTCATCGGAGGCAAGGTCAACGGTGATGTTGCGCGATTTACGGCCGACTGGGTTCCGGACTGGGGCATGAGCGACAGTCGCTACCACCTCCTGTTGGGCCTGCACGCTTCAAGCGCCATCCAGAATACGAACTTCTTTGAAACACAGGATTTCCTGGGCGGATTTCTCAACCTGTCCGGCTACAGCGAACACTCGCTGTTCGGTAATCAATCGCTGCTGGCACGAGCCATCGTCTATCGACGAACCGGCAAACTTGACGCACTTTTCTCGACCCCGATCTATATCGGAGCAAGTCTGGAAGCGGGCAATGTCTGGCAGAACACGAGCGATGTACGCCTCGATTCGCTGATCTACGCCGGCAGTATTTTTCTGGGCGTCAAGTCACCGATCGGACCCGTCTTCCTGGGGTACGGATATGCCCAAGGCGGACACAATGCGGTCTATCTGACCTTTGGGGCACTGCTCAGACCGCAACAATAGGCGGGGCGCCGCCACAGTTACTTTGGTATTTCTACTGAGTTTCCATCGGTGAAACTGCGCTTACCAAGAACTCCGATGGACAGCAATCTTGCTTTGTATCCAGTCCGGACACAAAGCGCAGGAGCGCGGGAAGCGAAGCCGATGAAATCAGCCACTGTTTACTCATCTTGTGCCCTTGCAGCCGCCATCCTGCTCTGCACCGCGCCAGTGGCAGACGCCACCGAGGAGGCGCTTGGCCGCTCGATAACCGGGGCGCAGATCACTCCATACGTTGGCATCATTCCGCCCACGCCCGGCTGGCAGTATTCGCTCAGCTATCTCTACTACGACGGCAACATCAGTGGCAGCAAGCAGGTACCTATCGCGGGAACCACTGCATTGAATCTGCACGCGAATGCGAATCTCCTCGCGGCAACGTTCGCCTATGTCTGGAATACGGGCCCGGGGCGGTGGAATTTCGCCTCGATGTTCACCGTGCCTGAAATCTACACTTCGGCCGTGGCGAATCTTTCACTCGGACCGCTCAACGGGCGCGTCAAGAGCAGTTCAACCGGGTTGTATGACTTTTACTTCGCTCCGGTGATCGCCAGTTATCACGTCAGCGAAGTTGAGCACTGGTCATTGGGCATGTACATCTATGCGCCGACTGGAGACTATAAAAAAGGTCAGCTGACCAACGAAGGGCTCAACGTCTGGACGTTCTCGCCTGCCGTCGGCTACACACATCTGTTCCAGGCGGGAACGCTGGAAATGAGCGCCCTTGCCGGCGTGGATTTCTATACGAGGGACAACGCCACCAACTACCAGAACGGCGCTGTCTTTCGGCTCGATGGGCTGGCCATGAAGCGCTTTCCCAGCGGCTGGGGATTGGGTCTGGCAGGTGGCTGGATCCAACAGCTTGAAGACGACTCCGGTCCAACTGCTGACAAGCTCAACGGATTCGTTGGGCACTCGCTTGGCCTGGGCCCGGCCATCAGTTATTCAAAAGCGTGGAGCAAGGAAAACAAAGTTGCCCTGACGCTTCGCTGGCTGAAAGAGTTCGATGTGAAAAACCGCATCGAGGGCGAGCCACTTATGCTCAATGTGAGCATCTCGCTCTGACAGTTGCTGATATGCGTGTCATTCAACCGGGACCACCGTCGCAGTTCCTACGGGACCGCGCCCATCCGTTGTCACTTTGCCGTCCATGTTGAAATACGCGAGGGATTCGAAATGAGAGTACGGACCGTATTCGTTGCTGTTTTGCTGGTGGCCCTGGCGGGCTGCGCTTCGATATCCGTAAAAAACGAATGGAAGGATCCGAACTGGGCCGGCCCACCTGTCGCCAATGTGCTCGTCGTGGGCATCACCAAGAGCGAGACATTGCGGCGGATCTTTGAAGACAGGTTCGTACAGCAGCTGCAGTCGGCGGGCCTGACCGCCTCGGCCAGCTATGCGCAAATTTCCTCCGGTGCGGCCTCCAATGACCAGCTCGGTGCTCTGATCAAGTCGACCGGCGCCCAGGCCGTTCTCACAACACGCGTCGAGCGGGTCGATCGCAGGGTCGACGTGACACCCTCCGGCCCTGCTTACGGAGGCTTCTATGGATGGTACGGCGCAGCGTGGGCCTCAACCCCGATGGTTACGCAGTACGACGTAATCACGCTTGAGACCAGTGTCTGGGACGTAAAGAGCGGGACACTTATCTGGACTGCCACCACCCAGAATGTCGCCTCGAACGACATCCCCAAGACCACAGAGCAGCTCGCACAGACGCTCATTCCGAAACTGAAGGCAGGCGGCATCCTGCGCTGATCGACGCGTATGCAAGCTCATGGCAAGGGAGATGGCGATGAAGAATGCATCCTGGTTAATGGCTCTATCGATGAGCGCCACGACCAGCGTAGCGATGGCACAAGCCGCTCCTGCCGATGACGGCAGCACCAGCAACGCCAATTCCGATAACGCACAGCTGGCCGTGAAGCTGTCCAATCCGGTGGCGTCGCTGATTAGCGTGCCATTGCAGTTCAACTACGACAGCAGCATCGGGCCCGATCGGGACGGGCACAAAAACTATCTCAACATCCAGCCGGTCATCCCGGTTCAGATCAATGACGACTGGAACATGATTTCACGCACGATACTTCCGGTGGTCAGCCAATCCGACACATCACCAGGCAGTGGCAGCCAACACGGTATCGGGGATATCACCCAGAGCTTTTTCTTTTCTCCGCGCGCTCCCGGAGCGAACGGCTTGATCTGGGCGCTTGGTCCGGTCGTCTTGATTCCGACCGCCTCCGACGCGCTATTGGGCAGCAAGAAATGGGGCGTCGGGCCCACCGGACTTCTGCTTAGACAGAGCAAAGGCTGGACCTACGGCCTACTGGTGAATCAGATCTGGTCGTTCGCCTCAGTCAGCGGCAAATACAGCGATCGGCCACCACTCAGCAGCATCTTCGTGCAGCCTTTCCTGTCCTACACGACACCGACGGCCTGGACTTATGGCGCGAACTTCGAGTCAGGCTATGACTGGCACGCCCATGAAGCCACCGTCCCGCTCAATTTGAGCGTCAGCAAGTTGACACGGATGGGGCGCCAGCCGATCAGCTTTGCCGGTGGCGTGCGCTATTGGCTCGCATCGAACGATAACGGCCCGCATGGTTGGGGCTATCGCTTCACCGTCACCTTGCTATTTCCCCAATAAGGCCGCACGAAAGTTCACATGAATGCGTCGGTCGTCGATGCTGCAGACTACGAAAAAAGCAGCCACACGGCACTCAAGCCCCCGAGCAGAAACAGCAGGACGGTCAAGGTGTAGACAGCACCGTCCAGCGGCCGGAAATTCGCCTGCACGATATCGCGGTTGACGTGCCAGTAGCGATACAGCGACCACACGGTCAACACCAGGCCCAGTGCGACCATACCGCCGCCCACGTGCTCGGTATTACGCAGGAGGTGTCCTGTCCCCTGCCCGGGCTTGAGGGTTCCCTGCTGTTCGAGAAAGACTGCAAAGCGATTTAGTGTGATGCCAAAACTGATCAACGAAATCGCCGTACGAACATAGGCCAGATGCGTACGCTCGTTGGCCAGGTGTGACCGCAGATCGGCGAGCCCGGTACGACGCTCGCCAAGACGCGTGCGATAGATGCCCAGGAGGGTGGAGGTCGTCGCACTGTCTTTGCCTTCGAGCGATTGTTTCAGCTCATCGGGAAGATCGGGTACGACGTTGCTCGATGTTTGCTGATGCATGGGTCGATTCCGCTGCAAGAGAATGGAAGATCGCTCACCCTTCAGGCCGGACTTCCTGCCAGCCGCCTTCAGGATCAAACGTCGTCACTATCGGGCAGTGCCTGTGCTGTTCTTGCCCAAATTCTTGCGACGACCTGAGCTTCGTCGCTGACCGAAGAACTCATGCCGCAGGGTGCCGCGTGTATGGAGCAGCGTGCCAGCGCATTTATGCGTAGCAGCTTTACGCAAAAGTACCTATCGAGGAGGCGGCTATCTCAACCGGCTCGCTCCGTAGATTTACGTGCGGGGTTTAGGTACTAGTTCGCTTTCAGTCCGACCAGGCACAGCAAGACAATGGGGCAGCCATGGCACGGGGCAACGACGATGATTTCATACGGAAAAAGAATGAGTGGCGGCCTGCGCGCCTTGCTT
>JBAPPP010000302.1:0-25558 GCA_049280175.1 Rhodanobacter sp. | reverse complement strand
CCACCCTGCGTAAGCTGATCGATGCACGCGATCCCGCCACCGACGCCACCGTCTTCGCCAGCCGCTTCGACGGCCTGCCCGAACCGCTGTGTGCGTTGTGGGAGCCATCCAGCCATGCGTTGCTCAGGCAGCGTGTCGATGCCGGGAGTTATTGCCCGCGCAAGGCGCTGATGATGTCTCGCACCACGCTGCTGCCCCCACCGGGCGATGCACTGGACAACATCAACACCCCCGAGGAATTCGCACAGATGCAGCGACAGATAGGGTCGCCATCATGACCACGGTGACCTTGCAGTACTACGCGCAACTGCGCGAGCAGGCCGGCTCCAGCAGCGAGCAACTGACCACCTCGGCAGCTTCTTTGCGTGAGCTGTACGACGAGCTGCGCGTGCGCCACGGATTTTCGCTGTCGGCCGACGCGCTCAAGGTGGCAGTAAACGCACAGTTCAGTGATTGGGGCAGGGCGGTCGGCGAGGGCGATACGATTGTGTTCATTCCACCGGTGGCTGGCGGATGAAGCATTTCAACCTGTCCAGCGTGGCGTTCGATCCAGCGCAGTTGCGCACGGCGCTGCAGCATCCGGGCAGCGGTGCCTTCTGCACGTTCGAGGGTTGGGTGCGCAACAGCAACGAGGGTCGTGAAGTGGATGGCCTTGAGTACGAGGCCTACGCCGAGCTGGCGCTGGCCGAAGGCGAGCGCGTCGTCGAAGAGGCGCTCACGCGCTACGGCATTAACGCAGCGTACTGCATGCATCGCACCGGCCATTTGAAGATCGGCGAGCTTGCCGTGTGGATCGGCGTTTCCTCTGCGCATCGCGACGAGGCTTTCCGCGCCTGCCGCTACATCATCGACGAGATCAAGCATCGGTTGCCGATCTGGAAGAAAGAACACTACCTCGACGGCGATACCGCGTGGGTGGCCTGCGCGCATACGCATCGCGCGCATGAGCACGAACACCTGCAAGCGCATGAGCACGCGTCCGGGTCGACCTTTGTGCCGGACTACTCGCGCCAGACGCGACTGCGTGATGTAGGCGAAACAGGGCAGGCAAAACTCGCCGCTGCGCGCGTGCTGGTGATCGGTGCCGGCGGCCTCGGTTGCCCGGTGCTCACCTACCTGGCTGGCGCCGGCGTCGGGACGCTCGGCATTGTCGACGGCGATCGCCTCGACGCCAGCAACCTGCATCGGCAGACACTCTACGACGCTCACGATATCGGCGAGCTCAAGGTGCAGCTGGCCGCGAAGCGCATCGCTGCGCTCAATCCCACCGTCGCCGTGCAAACCTTCGCCGAACCGCTGCATGCCGGCAACGCGGCTGAAGTATTCGCGCAGTTCGATCTGGTGGTCGAGTGCACCGACGATATGCGCAGCCGCTATCTGTGCAACGACGCTGCTGTGCTCACCGGCACACCGCTGATCCTCGCCAGCATCTATCAATACGAAGGTCAGCTGCAGGTGGTCAGCGCGAAACCCGGTGCGCCGTGCCTGCGCTGCCTTTGGCCGCAGCAACCAGCTCCCGGTGTCGCCGGCAGCTGCGTGGAATCCGGCGTGCTGGGTCCGGTGGCCGGTGTGCTGGGCGCGATGCAGGCCACCGAGGCGCTCAAGTTGCTGCTCGACTTGCCGCGACCGGTGGATCACGCGCTACTGCTGGTCAACCTGCTCGAAGGCAGCAGTCAGCGCCTGCCGATCGACCCGGCGCAGGGCTGCGCGTTGCACGGCGGCTGCATCGAGGTTGCGCGCCGCGCATTGACCCAGGCGCTGGACGAACGCGCGGTGGATCTCGCGTTCGACGACTTCGATGAGGCCATAGCTGCCGGTTACACCTTGGTCGATGTGCGTGAGCTGGATGAGATCTCCGTACAGCCGCTGCCTGTGCCGGCGCGGCCACTGCCTTCCACCCAGATCGATGCACGCGCCAGCGAACTCGCATTCGGTCCTGTACTGCTGGTTTGCAGCACTGGCCGCCGCAGCGGGTATGCTGCACGCAGCTTGCGCGAGAAAGGCATGCGCAACGTCCATTCGCTGGCCGGTGGCATTGCCGCCATGCATCCTGCGCGCGATCACGTGCCCGGGTGAGCGACGCACATCAGCCCATGATCGCCTATGCCCAGGCGCTACAGCGCCTACTCGCGCAGGTGGAGCCGCTGCGCGGCGAATACTGCGCGCTCTGCGAAGCCACCGGCCGCGTGCTGGCCGCCGATATCTGCAGCCCGATCGCGTTGCCGTCGTTCGACCACGCCGCGATGGACGGCTATGCGCTATGCGCACCCGAGCCGCTGGCTGCTGGGTCCGAACATGTCGTGCATGGCTCGCAGGCGGCGGGAGAGGCGCGCAAAACGGGGGTGATCGGAGCATGCGAAATCATGACCGGCGCCTGCCTGCCTGACGGGTTCGATGCAGTGGTCGCCGTGGAGCGCACCGAGTTGCTGGCCACGCATCAGGATGGCGCGCCCGCACGCATCCGCCTGCTCGATCCACTCGCTGCGGGCTACAACGTGCGCCACACCGGCGCTGATGTGGCGCAGGGATCGACGGTGCTCACCGCTGGTACCCGCATCGAGGCTGCGCACATCATGCTGCTGGCTGCGCTGGGTCTGGCACAGGTGGAGGTGGTACGCCGCGCTCGCATCGCCGTTGTCTGCACTGGCATGGAATTACAGGCCGATCCCTCGCAGCCGCTCGCCGATGGCCAGATTTACAACTCCAACGGCCCATATCTCGTCGCCGCACTGACCGCAGCCGGTACGCAAGTGTTGTCATGCGAGACGGTGGACGATACCGCGAGCACGTTCGCCGCGGCCTTGCAGCGCGCCATTGGCGCAGACGCCGACCTGGTGATCAGCACGGGCGCGGTGTCGATGGGTCGCTACGACTTCGTGCCTGACACGCTGCACCGCTTCAATGCGCAGCTGCTGTTTCACAAAGTGGCGATTCGCCCAGGCAAGCCTTTATTGTGCGCGAGGCTGGCGGATGGTCCGCTGATTCTCGCGCTGCCGGGTACGCCGATGGCTGTCGCCGTGGGCCTTCGTTTCTTCGTCGTGCCGACATTGCGCGCGATGATGGGGCAGGATGCCGAACCGCTGCTGTACGCCGTGCTCGACACGCCGCAGCAACCCAAGGCTGGGTTGCGCCATTTTCTGCGTGCCACGTTGTATCAAGGTGCCGAAGGCCAGCTGCACGCCAGAGTTCTAAGCCAGCAGCAGCCGTTTCGCATCCGGCCATTGACGGAGGCCGATAGCTGGGTCGTGCTGCCCGAAGACGCTGGTGACTGTGTCGCCGGAAAGCGCATCGAGATCGTCAGCCTGGAACCCTGCGCCGCGCCCCGCATCTGCCCAGCGCCCTGATCCGCTGAAACCACGGAGCACGTTCATGAAATTTCAGATCGAAGGCCAGAAATTGCGGATACGCATCGATGAGGATGAACTGGCGCGGTTGCTGGCGGGCGAGGCGCTGGCGACGCGGACAGGATTCGCCGATGCATTCGCGATCAGCTTTGCCGTTCGGACAACGCAAGACGATGCTGCGACGTTGATCGGTCAGGCTGACGCCTGGCAGATTGGTTTACCCGATGCCGAGTTGCGCGAGCACGCGGCGCGTCTGCCGACGCGCGAAGGACTCCGCTACACACTGGCAGGGAAGGGCACCGAAAATACACTGCAGTTGCTGTTTGACGTGGATGTACGCGATAGCGTGAGACATCGCCGATCCTCATGATCTCCTTTGCCCTATGACTTACGGCGAAACAGTGGATGTCCACTTACGACCGCGGACATCCACTTGCCCATCCTGGGGTAACCAAGGGGCTCCTCAGAACATCACGCTACCGCGCGAACACTAAAACGTTTGGCTGGCTGACGGTGCGACAAATTCGGACCAAGCGTCCGACGCGCCTGCTCAAAAGCATTCCAGTCAGCCACTTCGGGCAAGGATGGAATGGTCACCAATTCGCCATGATCGAACCCGGCAAGCGCGGCGTCGACCAGATCCTGGGCATTCATCACCATGGTCTGCGGCAGGTTTTCGATGGGCAGGCCGGCGACGTCCCAGAATTCAGTACTGATCGCGCCCGGCAATACCACCTGAATCTTTACGCCTTTGTCATTCAGCTCGTGATGCAGCGATTGGCTGAAAGCCAGGACGAAGGCCTTGGTGCCGCCGTAAACACCATTGAGTAGTTCGGGGGCGACAGCAACGATCGATGAAATGTTGATGATCGCGCCGACGCCCCTGGCGACAAATCCTCGCGCAGCAGCGCCAGCCAGTCGCGTCAGTGCGGTGACATTGAGGGTGATCATCGAATCCATCTTGGCGGGGTCCGACGCAAGCAAGGGAGAAGCCGCCCCTACGCCGGCATTGTTGACCAGCAGGGTGATGCTTGAGTCGGTGCGCAACACTTCTTCGACCCGGCGAATGTCGGTCTCCTCGCTCAAGTCAGCAGCCAGAACCTCGACGGTGCGACCCGTCGCGGAGGTAAGGCGAGTAGCGAGCGCGTCGAGGCGATCGCGATTACGAGCGACGAGGATGAGGTCATAGCCTCGGCGAGCCAGGCGATCGGCATAAACGGCGCCAATTCCTGACGATGCGCCGGTAACGAGGGCGGTGCCTTTTGATGTAGTAACCATGAGGTTTTCTCCGTAGTGGTCGGCGGATGCCGGCTTTACAGAGCTAGGTTAGGCGCGTAGCATTTCGTCATCAATGACATATATGCAACGTTTCAGGACATCGCGGAGATCCAGTTATGTTACGTCTCGGGATTGTTCTTTTTCCCGGCTTCCAAGTGATGGGGCTGGCTATGACCACGGTTTTCGAGTTCGCGAACCTCACCGCGAACGAGGCCGTTTATGACATCAAGCTGCTTTCCGAGCATGGTGGGCTGGTTCCATCCTCGGGCGGATTTTCCGTCAGCACGGAGCCCTTCGACGACCAACGATTCGACACCATGCTTGTTGGCGGCGACAACGACATAGTGCCCGCGTCAGCTGGCCTTCTTGCGTTTCTGCGCGAAGCAGCGCGGACATCCCGGCGGATCGGGGCGACCTGCACGGGTGCTTTTGCACTAGCTGAAGCGGGGCTGCTCGATGGCCGGCGTGCGACGACGCATTGGTATCACGCGAAGGAGATGCAGCGGGCTTTCCCCGCAGTAAAGGTCGAACAGGACTGCATCTTCATTATTGATGGATCGGTTTGGACGTCCGCCGGAATGACGGCCGGCATCGATCTGGCGCTCGCGCTGGTCGAGAAAGATCTTGGGGCCGACGTGGCACGGCTGGTTGCCAAGAAGCTTGTCGTCTACCACCGTCGTGCGGGTGGTCAATTGCAGTTCTCCGCGCTGCTTGAGCTGGAACCAAGATCTGATCGCGTTCAGACCGCGCTGGCCTACGCCCGACAAAATCTGACAGCTGAACTATCCGTGGAAGAACTCGCCGAGTCCGCACACCTCAGTCCCAGGCAATTCAGCCGGGCGTTTCGCGCGGAGACGGGTCAATCACCTGCCAAGGCCGTCGAGCAGCTACGCGTTGAGGCTGCGCAACTGATGATGGGTTCCGGCAAGCACTCGATGGATGTCATAGCTCGCGAGACTGGTTTTGGAGATCGTGAGCGCATGCGCCGTGCCTTCCTGCGCGCCTTCGGGCAGCCACCTCAGGTGATGCAGCGTGCGACGCGCGCCGATGGTGAGCCTGCGGTTGCTCACGCATGACCTCTCACGATCCGGTGTAGAGTTTGCGCAAGAATCTCCCGGCCCCTGCGGCTACGATGACTCGCTCGAAGTAGCGCTTGAAAAGATGCCGTGGGCATGGGCAGCGAGGCCCTTGAGGACGCACCTGGCTCCGTCCCCAAGCACGGCCGTGCCAGGCATTGAAAACCGGACATCTGGAGCATGAGCCACATCGGAACGCCGCCATGCGACAACGGCAGGGTCCTGTCAGATGCCACAGCCGTGCCATGTTCGGTGGCTTCACGCAGGTGGACACTGGTTGCTGCCGTGCTCGGGTCAAGCCTGGCATTTATTGATGGCACCGTTGTCAACGTAGCGCTTCCCGCCATTCAACGTGAGCTCAACACTGCGGTTTCCGACGCGCAGTGGGTCATGGAGTCTTACGCACTCACGCTGGCCGCGTTGCTTCTCGTAGGCGGTGCACTGGGTGATCGCTATGGGAGACGGCTCATTTTCGTGATTGGGGTTTCACTGTTTGCGATCGCATCGTTTGCGTGCGCGCTTTCGGGTAGCGCGCTGCAATTGATTACCGCGCGTGCCATTCAAGGCATCGGTGCCGCGCTGCTGATTCCCGGAAGCCTGGCACTCGTGAGTTCGGCTTACCCCTTGGCCGAGCGCGGCGCGGCCATAGGGACCTGGTCAGCATTCAGTGGGATCACCACGGCCATTGGCCCCGTCGTTGGGGGATTCCTCGTGGAGCACTATTCCTGGAAGTGGGCGTTCCTGGTGAATCTTCCGGTCAGTTGTGTGTTGCTCATTATTTGCCTGACGAAAGTTCCGGAGAGTCGGAACCAGGAAAGCCATAGCCCGGTGGATGTGAGAGGTGCTTTGCTGGCGATAGTCGCGCTGGGCGGCATCGTGTTCGCACTCATTGACGCACCGAGGGGGTGGTTTAGCGCTGCAGTACTGATCGCAGGCGCTGCAGGAGTTGCCGCGCTGATACTTTTCTTCTGGGTTGAGGCGCATCAAGACGCTCCCATGCTTCCCTTGCGTCTGTTCCGTGAACGCAACTTCGCCGGCGCGAACCTTCTCACTTTTCTGCTGTACGCCGCCTTGGGTGGAAGCCTGTTCTTTCTTCCGCTCAACTTGATTCAGGTACAAGGTTATGGCGCGACGGCGGCGGGCGCGGTCTTTATGCCCTTTATCGTGATCATGTTTTTCCTGTCGCGCTGGGCTGGGCGATTGGTCGACGTGTTCGGCTCCAAACTCCCCTTGGTCGTGGGACCAGTGGTGGCCTCGGTCGGTTTCGGGATGTTTGCGTGGCCGACGATCAACTCCGATTATTGGGTCACCTTTTTTCCGGCGATATGTGTCTTGGGATTGGGTATGAGTGTCACGATCGCGCCATTGACGACAACCGTCATGAACTCGGTGAGCACCGATCTGGCCGGCACCGCTTCGGGTGTCAACAATGCGATGTCCCGCGTGGCCGGGCTACTCGCGATTGCTGTGTTCGGTGTCGTTTTGACCCATCGATTCGACAGTGCGCTGCTTGCCGCGCTTGCCCACTCGCGGATAGCCCCGGCCACGGTGGTCTCCGTCCTGGCGGAACGTCAGAAATTAGCCGGGATCGTCATACCTGCCCAGGCCTCGTACCAGGACACACTTGCACTCCGGCGTGTCATCGGACGCTCCTTCGTCTCCGGATTTCGCTGGGTGATGATCATTTCAGCGGCGCTCGCACTACTAAGCGCGATCAGCGCGTGGTTCATGATCGATGGCAAGGGTGGTAGGGTCGGTTCGCCAACTGCTCACCGATAGTCCAATGACCGAGAGCGAATGACTCCCATGTTGAAAATTTCCTTGATGAAGCTTGGTATCGCCGTATGTCTGGCGTCGTGTCTGGTGTTTCCCGCGTGGGGCGAGCAAGCACCTGCCGGACCATTGAGCGGGGGATCCGTCCAGATTCTGGTCGCTGGAAAAGCAGCTACTAAATTCACCGAAAGCGATCTGGCGAATCTGCCACGCAGCAGCATTACGGCGGGTGCGCATGATGAGAAGCCAAGCCTGTGGGAGGGTGTTGCACTTGCCGAGCTTTTGCGGCGCGCCGGCGCGCCGGCGGACAAGCAGTTGCGGGGGCGCGAAATGGCCAAGTTCGTTCGTGTCACGGCCGCTGACGGCTATCAGGTGATCTTCAGTTTGACTGAGCTGGATGCGGCTTTCGGTGATCGCAACGTGCTCTTGGTCGACCGACAGGATGGCCATCCGCTTTCCCAGAAGGACGGCCCTCTGCGACTTGTTGTCATGGGGGATAAGCGGCCGGCCCGGTGGGTCCGTGAAGTCGAAACCATCGAGGTCGTTGACGGTTCCACCGGACCGGCTCGTATCTCGGCCCATACGGAGGCTGACCCCAGCAAGTAAGCGGTATCGCGAGGGGGCTCACGGCAGTCAGCGAACCCGCCTGATCAGATGCCGGCGTACCACTCGTAACCCTGGTCTTCCCAGTAGCCGCCTTTGCCATCGCCGATCGCATCGAAGGATTTGACCAGCTCGATCCGGCTCAGGTATTTCGCCTGCTTGTAGCCAAGCTGGCGGCCGAGGCGCAAGCGCAAAGGCGCCCCATAGGGTACCGGCAGGGGCTTGTCGTTCATGGCGAACGCCAGCAGCGTTTGTGGGTGCCGCGCCTCGCCAATGTCCACGCTTTCGTAATACGGCACGCCCACGTCCATTTCGTCGAAGCAATGAAAGACGACGAACCGTGCCTGCGGATCGACCCCGACATGGTCGAGCACGGCGGATACCAGGGTGCCCTGCCACTTGGCGATGGCGCTCCAGCCTTCCACGCAATCGTGACGGGTAATCTGCGTGCGGGTGTCGAGCTTTTTCAGATCGTCGATCGACAGCCTGGCCGGTCGGCTGACCATGCCGTCGACCTGCAACTTATAGTCGCGAAACTGGTTCGCCAGCAGTGCCTGATAGGTCGGAGTGCCGGGCATCGTGGTGCCATTGGGATGAAACACGGGGGAGATATCCGCCTCGGAATACTCCTTAGCCATGCTGCTGGACGGCGCCAGCAATGCTTGTACGCGACGGTTCAATCCCTCGGCGCTGCCGAGTACCCGGGTTCCCCAATGGCTCTGGGAGATCCGGTCGCAACCAGCGACAAGGATGCCGGCCGTACCCAGGATCGCCATGCGCAGGAACGATCGACGATCAGTCATGGGGAGGCTCCTCGGTGGCGGCTGGTTCGTCCGGCTTGGCTTCGTTAGCCATGTCCGTATCGATCCGTGCCGAATCGACTTCGGCGGGATGAATCCGGCCAGTATCAACTTCGCCCGAATCAATCCTGTAGTAGCCAGTGATCATGCCGCGCAGCTGATTGAAAACTCCGCTGATCAGCACTTCGAATACATGAATCAGCACGAACGCGACGAACGCCCACGCGATGATGAAATGGATGGTCCGCGCCGACTGACGGCCACCGACGGCTTCAACCAGAGGCGAGAGCACGGCATCCATTCGCGGTGACATCGCCAGGCCCATCAGCACGATGCCGACGCCGAATACGAAGATCACGGTCAGGTAGGCGAGTCGCTGCAAAATGTTGTAGCGCAACGCCTCCGCGCCGTGGGGATGCTTGAAGCGAATGTGCTCGATGATCGAGCGGCCCATGCCGTGCCAGTCGGCACCCGTTGGCCACAGATCGCGTTGCAGGTGCCGTCTGGCGAGGGAATAGCCGACGTAGCAAAGCCCGTTGAGCACGAATACCCAGGCGAAGAAAAGGTGCCAGCGTCGTCCCATCGCCAGCCAGCCTGGCCCCGGCACGGTGAGCCAGGAGGGAAAGCCACGCACTGAGGGCGTGCCATCGCTGCCTTTGGAGACACCTAGCACGCCCGTGGTGGTGAATTCGTGGTGGCCAATGCGGGTGGTGCCGACGAGGTTTCCCGCTGAATCCTGATGGGCCGCCAATGACAGGATTTCCTTACCCTTGTCGGATCGATTGCCCCAGTAGAGATTCGGATGCGCATTGAAGATCTGCAGCCCGCTGAAGAACATCAGCGACAGTGCGATGACGTTGATCCAATGCATGATTCGGATCGGCAGGGTATGCCGGTAGACCACCTGACGAGCTGGCGCCAGTGGTTCGGGTGTCGGCGCGTCAATGTCGGCAACAGCCAGGGTTTCCGTGTTCACGATCATGCACTCCGGCGAATCAAGCGGTACAGATCGGCTATCGGAGCATTGTACTCGCGCTTTTCAATCGCCATGACAACCTCCCGCTGAAGTCCCGACAGGCCTGTTTTCATTTGCGGACGTCCTGACGATGGCGCTCTGTCAGTCCCATTCGATCTTGCCTTGTACTCAACTTGTACTTCGCTGCCATTGTGTTTGCGGTTACCTGGTCGGGAAAGGCGATACCCAGCCGAAATCCGCGTTCGCTACCCTGCGGGAAATCAGCAAGACGATGAATCCAAACGCGGGACGAGGACGTACCTACAGTGACCCTCGCCGGTGAGTCGTTCGACTCACTCGCCTCATCTCGCGCAGGTGATCCTGGATGGATATATCCCGTTCCTGCCTCAGTTACTTCGTGCGGTGGTCCGCATGGCTGATCCTCTGTGCCCTGTTCACGACGCCTGTCGCCTGGGCACAACCATCGGATTCGCCCACAGCATCGGCCGCTCCCGCGAGTGCCGCGTCCGCGAGCACCTTGCCAGCGGTGGTGGTCACGGGTCACTACGAAAATGGTGTGGGGACGTCCAGCGCAGCCTCCCAGGGCGTGATTCTTGGTTCGTTGCTACAGGACATTCCGCTACTTCGACCCGGTCAGGTGCTGGAAGCCATTCCGGGCATGGTGGTAACTCAGCATTCGGGCGATGGCAAGGCGAATCAGTATTTTTTGCGCGGCTACAATCTGGATCACGGCACGGATTTCGCCACCAGTGTCGATGGTGTTCCGGTCAACATGCCCACGAACGCGCACGGGCAGGGCTATACCGACCTCAATTTCCTGACCCCCGAATTGGTAGAGCAGATCGATTATCGGAAGGGTACGTATTTTGCCGAGAACGGCGACTTCTCCGCGGCTGGCTCGGCTGACATTTACTACCGAAATAGCCTGAACAATCCATTTGTCCAACTGACGGTGGGCAGCTACGACTACCGCCGGGTCCTGCTCGCGGGTTCCTTCCCCGTGTTCTCGTCCGACAAGGCCAGCGATTCCGGCTCGGCCGCATTTTCGGGCCCAGACGGGCCAACCCTGCTCGCGGCCGTCGAGGGGCTCGAAGAAAACGGCCCCTGGAAATCGCCCGAGGGCATGCGCAAGATCAACGGCTTCCTGCGCCTGAGCGATGGCGATGCAACGCATGGCTGGTCGGTCGATGCCAACGTCTACGACGCCCACTGGAATGCCACGGATCAGGTGCCGCTGGCGTTGATCCAATCCGGCCAGCTTTGCCGGTTCTGTGCTATCGACCCCACGGACGGCGGCGATACCGCACACGACATTCTTTCCGGCGAATGGCATACGCACGACTCCTACGGTTACACCACGATTTCGGCGTATCTGGAACACTACCGCTTGCAACTGTTCTCCAATTTCACTTTCTTCGAGCTGCGCCCGAACACGGGTGACCAATTCGAGCAGGAGGAAGCGCGCAATATGCTGGGCACGAAGATCGCCCATGGATGGTTGCACAGCTTGTTCGGTCACGACTCGACGACTGAGGCCGGCATACAGCTGCGGCGGGATTCCATCCATGTGGGCCTGTTCGATACGCAGGCCCGCATGCCGTTCCAGACCGTCGACGACAATCTTGTCGGCGAGACTGAAGCGGCGATCTATGCAGAAAACACCACGGTATGGAGCAACTGGTTTCGCAGCCTGGTGGGTGTGCGTGAAGACAGCCTGCAGATGGGTCTGACGTCGCTGGCACTCGCGCAAAACAGTGGCAGCACGTCGGCGAGCAGGACGTCACCCAAGTTATCCCTGATCTTCGGCCCCTGGAACAAAACAGAATTCTTCGTGGATGCAGGCGACGGCTTTCACAGCAATGACGCGCGCGGCGTCATTTATAAAGTTGACCCGACAACTGGTGGACCGACTTCGCCCGTGCCACCCCTGGTCGGTGCTTTTGGCGAGGAGATTGGCGTGAGGACCGAAATCATTCCCGGACTGCAAAGCTCGCTGTCGCTTTGGCGTTTGAACAGCGAGTCCGAAATCATCTACAACGCAGATTCGGATATCGGCAGCACGACGCCCAATGGCGCAAGCCGGCGCGAAGGCGTCGAATGGAACAACCACCTCGTAGTGAACAACTGGCTTCTGTTCGATGCCGACCTGGCTTATACCCACGCCCGCTATGCGCATGGGAACGAAAATGGGCAACTGGGCAACGCCATCCCCAATGCGGTTGCGAAAGTCGCCTCGGTGGGACTGAGCGTGCATGACATCGACGGCTGGTCGGGAGACGTGAAGTTGCGCTACATCGGAAAATATCCGCTGTCGCAGGATGGCACTTTGGTGGGCCCGCCCTCCGTAGTGACCGACATGCGTGTACAACACGCACTGACGCCACGCATTTCGTTATCGCTGGACGTACTGAACTTGTTTGATCGCAAGTACTACGATATCGCTTACGAGCAAGACTATCGGGTTTCATCGAATAGCCCCGTCGTGCCTGATGGCATTGCGGTCCATCCTGGCGAGCCGCGCGAATTCCGTCTTACGCTGAACCTGAAGCTCTAGCCGCTTGCCGGCATGACGATACGCACATCCGATACGGACGCTGAATCTATGCTCTGGATCATCACGAAGTATCTATTGACCGCTGCCATCGTCGTCGCCGTATCCGAACTGGCAAAGCGAAGCGATCGCCTTGGCGCCTTGCTCGCCTCGCTGCCGCTGGTCACGTTGTTGGCGCTGACCTGGCTGCACATTGAAAGGCAGCCTGCCGACAAGATTGCGAATCATGCCTGGTATACGTTCTGGTATGTCGTGCCCACGCTACCCATGTTTCTGGTTTTTCCGCGCTTGTTTGCGCGATTTGGTTTCTGGCCCGCCCTGGCGATGTGCGCGCTACTGACGGTGATCTGCTTTGGCGTGTTTGCACTCGCCGTCAAGCCATTTGGCATCAAGTTGCTTTGAGCCGAACACTTCGGTCGCAGCCTAATGCGTCAGCTTGGACTGCGTCAGTTTGGGATGATTGCGCTGAAGCCTGGAATCAGGATGTCGAAGGCTCGCTGCACGAGCCAGCCCGTGGCGAGGGCGATGATCAGCAACGAGCCCCAGCGCAACAGCACCACTTGATAGAACCAAGTCTTGCGCAGCAGATAGGCAAGCGGCAGGAAGGCAAGCACGATGGCTTCCTGGCCGATCTCCACGCCGACACTGAAGCCACCTAGCGAGGCTGCCATGGCACCGGCTGGCAACTGCAGTCCAGCCAGGGCGCTGGCGAAACCCAGGCCGTGAATGAAGCCGAACGCAAACGCAATCAGCCAGACTCGCTTGTGTACCAGCGGGTAGATGTTGTTCAGCGCTGCAACCATCACCGAAAGGGCAATGCCCGATTCCACCAGTCGACTGGGCAGGTGCACGATGCCCAACACCGCCAGCGATAGCGTCACTGAATGCGACAGGCTGAAGGCAGATACGATCTTGATGACATCAAGGCATGCCGGCCAGAATCTCGACATTGCCTCCCAGCGATAGTGCGGGGGCCGGGTCGCGACCGCCATCAACGTCCCGCTGCTGTCCGCCAGTGCGGCACTCGAACGCCACCCATTTCCGCGGGACGGCAAACGGCGCCTGATCAGGACGGCTGGCAACAGCAGCGACAGCAGAAACAGGATGTGATCGATTCCCGTCCAGATATGCCAGATACCATCGGCAACAAAGCTCTTGAATTCCCCCCAGCGATCCGGTTCGCGCAAGTCGAGGCTTGCCATGGGGTTGCTCGGCCCCAATACCGCACCGGCAATCCTGTCACCCGAGCGAATGGTGACAATGCCCCGATGATAGGGATCGAGGTCGTACATCAGTCGATAGACGACGGTGACCTTGCTGGGAATGTTCTTGTCGCAGACCGCGTCGAACAGGACGACCGCATAGGTGCCATCGGTATGCTCGTCGATCTTCTGACCGCTGGATTGCATGGCACACGTCAGGCCGTCGCCTTTGACCTCCAGACGAGATAGCGCGTAATCCTCGATCGCCTTGCGCTGCGCCTGAACCTCACCCCAGGTGATCGCACCATCGTGATTGGCGTCGATACCGATCGCAAAATCGAGATCGCGCAAGGCAATGTCCCACTGGCCGTGCATCACGTGGTTGTTGCTCGCATCGGTGCGCAAGGTCAGATAGGCATCGCTTTCCTTGTGCGCCAGGGCGGTCAGTGGAGTGAGGCCAATGGCGAGCGCGAGGAACGCCATGAGCCATCTGCGCGCACTCATGGTCCATTTCTCCTCGGCGCCGATGTCGCTTCGCGAGCCGCAACGGCTGTTGCTGCATGCAGCTGTGCGATCAGTGGATTGATGGTCACGTCATCGAGGTGCGTGTGGGCAATGAAATCGAGCACCGGTGTCGCAGCTGCCTGATCATGGGAGGCGAGCGCCGCTTCAAGATAGACGCGCACATCCTTAGGTGACCGCTGTACCTTCCAGTCCTGCTGGGCGAGGTCAAGCGCGGCCTTCGGGTCGTGCAGCAAATGCAGCGTGTAACTGGACTGCTCACGCATGAAAACATGGTCACCGCGTTGCGCCATCGATTGGAACCGCGCGTTCATCTCGGCAACGTCTTTCCTGGTTCGTGGCAGGCCCAATGCGTTCTCGGCAGTTACCAGGATCAGGAACGATGTATCGGACTGGATGTCGCCACTGACCAGGTCGATGGCGTCTTGCGCGCGGCCCTGGTCAAGCAGGAATTCGCCGTAGTCAGCGAGTAGAAAATTATCGCCCGGAGTCAATTGCAGTGCGGTTTTGAAATGGATGTCGGCCGCATCCGGCTTGCCCATGCGCGCGGCGGTATCCGCCATCAGACCCTCAACCCAGGCCTTGATCGCAGCGGGTGCCTTTGGACCAGGATCCTCGACCATCGACATCAGCGCGTAAGCCTGCGGAGCATGACCCGTGAGTGAGCGCAGCGATGCGGTACAGACGATACCCATGAAATCGCTGCTGGCATTGGCCAGATGGACACACGCATTGTTGGCCAGTGTGTCATCGCCTTGCACCATGCCAATCGTGGCCAGCGTCAGCCACGCCTGGGCATTGCCGGGATCGCGTTTGAGGATCTGCATCAATTCCTCGCGCGATGCCTGAAAAAAATGTCGGCTCTGCTGGATGCTTGCGTGCACCAGCAGCACCGGGATCGGTGGCATCGGTTGTTGCATGCCCGGTTCAATGACCGCCATCGCGCGACCCAGAAAACGGGAGTCACCGGTGGATCGCCCGTAGTCGATATAGGCGAGCGCCAAGGCCACTGCTTTGCCCATATCGGCTGGGTGTTGTTTGAGGTCGTTGCGCAACTTATTGAAGCGGCGCACCCGCGGGTCGGTGGTCGGCGGGACGAGTTGCAGTACCACGGATGCATTGGCTGGTGTGTACGGCGTGGTCTGGTCGGCCTGCACGACGCCAGCGGTCAGAAATAGGGTCAATGCAACGATGAAACGTAGCGCACCGCAACAGACGTTGCGGTGCGCTACCCCAGAGTCACCTCTGCGTTCATCGGGGCTCATGCGATGGACTTGAAGGCGGCCCATGGTCATCACTCAGTTGGCGGCTACGCCATTGACGCCATTGGGCGAACCCGGAAGCGGCGTCATCAGGTAGGGGAACTGAGCCAGGTACGTGTCAGCCGCGAATTCATCGCCCGTCACGTGTTCGGTCGCTGCGGTCGGTCCCGGCGAGCGCGCCCCGTCGGTAAACGGCGCTCCCTTGTTCGGATCGGTGGCTTCGCTGCCGCATTTGCCGATCGCTGGACTGCACAGCGCACCTTCCTCCACGCGCAAGGCAATATCGACGACATCGTCGTACGGGCGACGCCCGTTGGGGAAGCCCGCCAGGTCGCCACCCAGCACACCAAGATCGCTCTGGTTTGCCGGCGCGGTCACCGGGGTTGTCGTGTTCAAGCGCAACTCTTCGGACGGAGTGACATTCGTCGGTTTGTTGATGCCCGGCACGCCGGTCAGAAATACGGTGACCAGATCATTACGTGGTGTCTGCGGCACGTTCGCGCCAAACAACGCATTCAAAAGCACCGGCACGCTCGGATTGGTGACGTATTTCAGGAACTGCGCGTCGTTGTTGGGTTTGCTGTTGTTGAACTTGTCCTTGTCCGGCAAACCGATCACCAGCTCGTTGACCAATGGCTGGCCCAGACGCGATACCTGCACAAAGTTGTCGCCCGATGCGAAGTTTGCAGGGACGGACTGAGCTTCGCCTTGCGGACCAATGATCTGCGTTCTTCCTACGCTGGCCGTGGTCCAGGCCCCGATGACGGGATCGCCACTGCTGTCACGCAGACAACTTGCAGGCACTTCGAGCGCCAGTGTGTCGACGTTCTTGTCGGTGAGGGCGTTATGCGTGGAATCCCTGGATCCGAGCGGATTCAGGTTGACCAGGTCGAAGATTTCACCGAGATCGGCGACAAAACCGTCCTTGCGTTGGCCAGCGAATACACGACCGGGTTGGGAACATCCGGGTATGACGACGTTGTAAACATAGCTGTTGGCGTAAGTCGCGTAGTTGGCGATCGACTTGAAGCCGATATTGTCGACAGGCTTCGTAAAAACAGTAGAACCGCCGGCGCTATTGACGAGGGGGCGGCCTCTGGCCGTATCTGGATCGCCCTGCAGCAACTCCACCGTGTAGGTCTCGGTACGATTGAGCGCACTTTGGTTGGTGCTGGAGACCGGGCCGATATTGAGCAAGGGCACGGGAATTGGCGTACCGGTGGTGCCCGTCGGAACCGTAAGATCCTTGTAGCTGTTGGTGAATCTGAATCGGAACGTCAGGTCTGCATTCGCGTGTCCAGCATTGTCGATATGGATGTCATAGATGGCATTGTGATCCAGCGCGTAAAAATTCGGACCGCCACCAGGATTCTGCAACGGGTTGTAGTTGGCAAGCAGGGTTACATATCCCTGGCGACCTGGCTCATAGCTCGTGAACATGTAGAAGTCGCTGGCGTCCACTTGCGGCATGGTGCTGATGAATGGCGCTTCGCGATGGCTTGATGCCATGGCAATGGCGGGCGCCAAACCCACCAGCAGGACTAGGGGTTTCAATCTCAGTTTCATGGTGTTACCTCGTCGCGCTGAATGATCCGATTCCGCGGAGGTCTCTTGGGCTTGACGCGAAAGCGACGCCACACGGCTCCCTTGCAGATTCCGCTGCGGTGATCTGTTCGGCGTGAGACGGAAATCGGTGTCCTTGCCAGCGCATTGGCTGGAGCGCCCGCAAGTACATCGGATGGCTGAGCCTCACTGTCGACCCCCTGGTCGTCTCGCTTCCCTAAGAGACACAAGGACGTACGCCCGGATCGGAGAAGCGGATGCACAACATCTGAGGAGGGGCGACTAACGGCTCAATCCATTTATGTGCCGTTTATCTTTCTGCGCGAATTCGTGCTCGGCGCACGCAACGCGCGAGGCGGCCTGCGCTTATCTCGCGCCAATGCAGATCGGTGGGAGTGACTCTGGGTGGCCCAAAAGAATGGCGCCCAGAATCTGGGCGCCAAGGTGAGTCCTTTCGATAACCAGCATGAGGTGGCCCGGCCCGTCCGTTCGGCCTGACATTCCTTGTCGGCAATGCAACCATCCCTGGGCTTGGGTTCCCTCGCTGCAACGATATAGGGGATGGCGATCTGGGCGAACCTGTCATTTCTTCCAGTTCTCCTGTCGACGTTCTCGTGGCACGTTGGGCTCGCATGGATGCCGAGAGTCGGGAGAGGGGCGATGGCCAACTCCATCTACGTTGTGCATGGATTCCGCCACGGGTGCGAAGGGGTCACTCAGTACTTCAAGACCGAAGTGCTCGCGAGGGCGTACGCCGCTTACCTCGGGGGCTTATTCGACGGCGTTGTCATGTGGCAACACTCACCCGAACACGAAACAGATGACCATGTGAAGGCTCCTGCGGGAGCATGAAGTGGCAGGGCGCTGTGTCTCCACAGATTGATCAGAGCATTCCCAGCAGCAATGCCTTGGCAACCGCCTGCGTCTTGTTGGCGACGTCAAGTTTGGTCAGGCTGCTAGTGATGTGAAACGTGACAGTGCGTTCGGCGATACCAAGAATTCGGCTGATATCTTCGGCCGTTTTGCCTGCAGCGCTCCACCGCAACACTTCGACCTCGCGGGCGGTCAGTTCGCCATCGGGTTTTGGCATGAGCTTTTGTACTTCTGTGGAGCCAATCAAGCCGTGGACCACATGGGATAGCCACACCAGCTTCATCTCCGTCTCTGCCAATTCGGATTGAGTCACTGCTTGATGTGATCTTGCCAGGGAAAGCATGCCGGTCGTCATGTGCTTGCCGTGGGTGGCGAGTGCCCAGCCGTGGCTCACGCCATGCGATCGCGCTTCTTCCCAGAAAGCTGGCTGGCTATCGAAGACTTCATCTGTCCAGACGACCGGGGATAGCTCCTTCGACGTTCGCTGGATGAGTGGGTCGATCTCGAGATAGTTGTTCGCGAAATAGTGTTCCAGCCAGCGCTCCGGATAGGTGCTGGCCCACGTCACACTGGGACTCGTCAGGGGGAAGGGAACACGCAAAACGTAGGAGCAATATTCGAACCCCAGGTGGTGCACGATGGATGCGAGTTCTTTCAGGACTTCGGCCGTCGACACTCCCGCTGATACGGTGAGTCGATTCAGACAGTCTTCGCGCCAAGCCTTCACAAGTGTCGTCCTAAGTCAATCTGCTGAAAATGACAGTTGGTCCTCGTCCAAGAGTGGGGATACGGTAACCCGCCCGATCTTACGGAGAAATGCTGTGAGCCCTCCATCACCCTCTTGCATGGTCCTCACGAACACCAAAAGGTCGTTGGACGGCTATGTACGCATGACGTTCGACGCACTTTCGAATCTGAATTTCCAGCGCAAGCTGGCGTGGCAAGACGAGGGATTGCAACAGGATCTTATCGTAGACGATATCCCTGCATCCTGTGCAGGCTATTGCGAATGGGCGACTGAAGAGGCCCCTCCGCAGATCAGCATCGGATGGGCCTGGTTTAGCCTGGCAGACGGCCGAACGTTCGTCGCGCCCGGCGGAATGAGCAGCAATGTCATGCTCGTGACGCAGACGGGGTACGACTTGGGCATGCACAAGACCAACGAATTGTTGCACGCGTGGCTGGCGCGTGAATCCTGGCAGCCCGCCGACCCGGCGTCCGGGCCCGGGCAGGTGCTTGGCCGCCTCTGAACGGTTGCCCGAGAGGCTATGAGACTGCACGTTGGCCACCCCCGGTTCCCGCTGCGAAATTCCCTCTCGTAGCAACTGTAGGAAATGACAGTTATCGCCTCATGAAAATTCTCCTCAAATGCCGTAGTCCCCAGGTTTGTGGAGTTACGGCACATGCTGACCGTTGTTTCAGGCATCAAGAGTCAACTATCGCCCGGCCTTGAGCTGGATCTCGCTGCGTATAGATACGAAGTATTCATACAGACGTTGCACTGGCAATTGCCGGTGGAGAACGGCTTGGAACGCGACCAGTTTGATCGGCCGGATACGTTGTATGTGATTGCAAGAGACGCGCGCGAAGCGGTGTGCGGCTGTGCTCGTCTGTTGCCAACCACCCAGGCGTACCTGCTTGACGAAGTCTTTCCGGGTCTCATGAATGGTGCGCCGGCGCCACATGCATCGGATATCTGGGAGCTGTCACGGTTCTCGACGAAAGCCACTGGCGAAACTCCTGCCATATCCCGCGAAGAAGCCAGGAGGCGTTTTTGCGTCTTGTTCGCAGCCGTGGTCGAGGCGGCGATCGGGCAGGGCGCTACCCGCTTGATTACCTTTACGGCCATGGGCGTGGAGAGAATCCTCAGGAGCATCGGTATGCATGCGCATCGCGTTGGGCCACCTCAGCTGATTGATGGGGAACCCGTGCTGGCCCTGTGGATCGAGCTGGATGACCAGACGCGCCAGGCTCTGCACCTCCCGTTGACCGAAACAAGCGCACTGTCCCATTGACCCCAATTCGCGGATGTCGGGACGCAGCTCCGTCATCCGTCCCATGTTCAGGCCGGCATGACTGACAAGAGCACTTCAGGTTCTTACCCCTTTCTTGCGAGTGGCTCCAAAACCAGTGAGCTGATTCGAGCCTTCGATTGGGAGAAAACCTCCCTAGGGCAGCTCAGCCATTGGCCGGACTGTTTGCGGGTGGTGACATCGCTCATTCTGCGTTCCGACGTACCCATGACCATTCAGTGGGGAGCCGAGGGCACGTTGCTGTACAACGATGCCTACTGCGAAATCGCGGGCGCTCGTCATCCGGGTTTGCTCGGGCGGACCGTTCGCGATAGCTGGTCTGAAGTAGCCGGCTTCAGGGCGCAAGCGCTGAACCACGTGCTGGATGGCAACACCGTCAATTGCCACGACCAGCACATGGTTTTGCTACGCGATGGCGAGCCCGAGGATATCTGGCTCGATATCAATTACAGCCCGGTCGTGGATGAATGCGGGACGCCTCGCGGGGCATTGGCTGTAGTAAAGAACACCACACAGCGATTTCAAGCCGATCAACGGCTGCGCTTCGCCCAGGAAGCCGGCGGCGTGGGTACCTTCGAGTGGTTTCCCGACTCCGGCCGTCTCGAGGTTTCAGAACAATATCGACGCGTATGGGGGTTGGCCGCCGATGTCGTCGTCACCGAAGAGCTATTGGCTCGCCTTATACATCCGGATGACCGACGCGCGGTTCTCGGACCGGAACGCCGCGGTCTGTCCAATCCCATCTCCTATACGGAGTTCAGGCGTGTAGACCCGGTTACGGGCGAAGTTCGGTGGCTTGCGCGCCGAGGCGAAGCGATCTCCCCGGGTAGTGACGCTCGGCGTTACGTCGGCGTCGTCATGGATATTACCGAGCGGAAAATGTTTGAGGAGGCCTTGGCGATGAGCGAGGTCCGCAGGCGTCATCAGGTTGAAAAGCTGGATATCAAAGAGATTCGACATCGTAATGTTCGGCTGCTTCTGGAGACCGTCGGGCGCGATGGAACTCGCGGTGGCAAGCGCTTTGGAGGCCTGACCGTGCTGGCCGAGCTGCTGGGCAAGTCAGCTTCGCAGGTCAGTCGTTTCGCTGCCGAAAAGCCCAAAACACACATCGGAGATCGAATCGCTCGCGAAATCGAAGAGGTTTTCGGGAAAGAGCGTGGCTGGATGGACCACGCGCAATGGAGCGCCAACACGGATGGTACCGAGCCTGACCAGCATTCCAACCGCCGCAAGCGGACAGATTGAGTCGCTGACGAACGATCTCTCAATCCAACAATCTGCCGGCGCAGTACGCGCCAGTCAAACGTCATAGCGTTTTCTCAAACCCCGATACGCAAACCAAGTCAGGATTTCCATCCTCATCGCAAGGAATCGCTCCATGGAAAAAATCTACGCAGTGCAGGTATTCCACGAGGTGTATGACGGGATTCGCGCCGACGAACCGTTGCTATACGAAAGTGAAAGCGTGGCGCGGAAGCAGGGCGAGACGTTGGCCCCGAATAGACACGGCGTGCTGGTTTACCAAAAGGTCGTCGGGGTCGACCGGCGCGACTACTCGGAACCGACGATTCTTGCCAAATATGGCCATGTGCCGAACATGCGAACGCGGGGATGATGTGAGGCTGCTTCGGTAGCCGAAGAGAGTCAGGTGGGCAGCCGCATCTTCATCGAGTCCGGTCGGCTTGGCGTCCAAGTGTGCAGGGTTTCCTCCTCTCTGACCCCGGTCGTTATTCTGAGACCGTGATCCGAGAACTTCGCAAAGCCCAAGCGTAGGCTGAATCACGAAAAACCCCGCGCAGTAGCGGGGTTTTTCGTCTGTAGGCATCAGGCCTGTCCAGGCAGCTTGGACTTTGGTGCATGTTTTTGTGTATGTTCACGCGTCTTCATGCACGAGCAGGCCATGTTCCGCCTCGCAAAACCACTGACTGAGCAACTTATCGGCAGCGACGAAGTGGTGCGTAGATCCTGCAGGCTGGCGGACGATAGCGGCGTGTACCCCCTAAAGAGCGGAGTAAGATCTCCGGCACTGCGGAGCAGCTTCGCGCTTCTCCCGGCTCGAAGTGTCCGGTTTTCGAAGCGCCCCAGGTCGATCAGGTAAGAAAATGTCAGTACGCCCAGCGCGTTTCACCGCATGCGACATGGAAGTGCCGTCGTGATGCGCTATCCACGGCAGCGAGCTTTCGCGGCAATCATTCTGCTCATAGCCACGCAGATGTCTTTCGCGCAAACACCGCGAACCGTGCTCTTGCAGGATCTGACCTGGACCGAGGTGCGCGACCAGGTTCAAGCGGGCAAGACCACCATCATCATTCCCATCGGTGGCACCGAACAGAGCGGTCCGGACGTCGCGCTCGGCAAGCACAACGCCCGCGCGGCGTGGCTGTCACAGAAAATTGCCGAGGGGTTGGGCAATGCGCTCGTCGCGCCAGTCATCGCCTATGTGCCGGAAGGAAGCTACGCGCCGCCGACGTCTCACATGCGCTTTCCGGGAACCATTACCCTGCCGGACGCAGTGTTTGAGCAGATGCTGGAATCCGCTGCCAATAGTTTTGCGGTGCATGGTTTCAGGAACATCGTGTTTCTGGGCGACCATGGCGGCTATCAGAACGATCTGAAGCGGGTGGTTGCCCAACTCAACAAGACGTGGTCAGGCTCACATGCCCGGGCATTCGTACCACCGGAATACTACGGCACGCTTTCAGACGGTTACGCACAAATCCTGCGCCAGCGCGGCTTTCGCGATAGCGAGATTGGCACGCATGCCGGGCTCGCCGATACATCATTGCAACTCGCGGTCGCACCGCAAATGGTTCGACTGGACCGGTTGCAAAACGGCCCGAAACTTGGCGCGGCAGATGGGGTCTACGACGGGGATCCGCGTCGCTCGACGGCGCAGCTGGGTCGATTGGGCATTGATGCTATCGTTTCAAGAACGATCGACGCCCTGAGGAAGGACACGGCAGCGCGCTGAGGCGGCGGCCAGTGACTCGACCTACAATAGTTCGACCTAAAATAATCATCTAGTTTGATAAGGAGATTCGTCATTATTCCGCGTTCCATTACCTCAGGTTTTCGCCGTTCGTTGCGGTTCGCGTCGCATGCGGCTGTCGTATCAGCAGGCTTGTGTGCAGCAGCGAGTGTTGCGGCTGCGCAAGCCATTGTCCCTGTTGCTGGCATGCTTCCGGTGGTCAATCCCGGCAATCTCTACAGCGAAACCAGTGCCAGTCATTTGAGCCCGGCAGTCACCGCTGCACTGCCGCGTATCTATGTTCCCAACCTGCGTTCGAACGACGTCTACGTGATCGATCCGGCGACGTTCAAGGTGGTCGATAAGTTTCCCGTCGGCCGCAGTCCGCAGCATGTTGTTCCTGCATGGGATCTGCAGACGTTGTGGGTAACCAACAATGCCGAAGGCCGCAGCGACGGCAGCCTGACACCGATCAATCCAAAGACCGGAAAGCCGGGCCCTGCGATCACGGTTGACGATCCGTACAACATGTACTTCACGCCGGATGGCAAGAACGCCATCGTGGTCGTGGAAGCGCATGCGCGACTGGACCTTCGCGATCCGCACACGATGGCGCTGAAATGGAGCCTTCCGGTTCCCGGATGCAAGGGCATCAATCACGCCGATTTTTCGATTGACGGCAGCTATGCCATTTTCACCTGCGAATTCGAGGGGAAGTTGGCGAAGATCGATTTCGTCAACCGCAAGGTGCTGGGTTACCTTCCGCTCGGCAAGAAGGGCATGCCGCAGGACATTCGTATCTCGCCCGATGGCAAGGTGTTCTACGTCGCTGACATGATGGCGGACGGCGTATACGTGATCGACGGCAAAAATTTCACCCAGATCGGGTTTATCCCGACCGGCGTCGGCACGCACGGGATGTATCCAAGCCGGGATGGCACGAAACTCTATATCGCGAACCGTGGCTCAAACCTTATTCACGGCCCGCGTCACGGGAAGGGCAGTGTATCGGTGCTCGACTTCGCCACCCGCAAGATCATCGCGAATTGGCCGATTCCGGGCGGCGGCAGTCCGGACATGGGCAATGTCAGTGCCGATGGCAAGACGTTGTGGCTGTCGGGAAGGTTTGACGACGTTGTCTATGCATTCAACACGACGACCGGCGCGGTCAAATCGATCAAGGTCGGCGCAGAACCGCACGGACTGGCCGTTTGGCCGCAACCCGGACGCTATTCGCTGGGTCACACCGGGGACATGCGCTAACGGATGATCACCGTATGGCGTACGTGGCTTCGCTGCCGAACTGGCAGCGCGGCATGGCGGGGTGATTTACTGTTTTGCTGGACTGGGGCTTTCTTCTGCGGGTTTTCCTCCCACCCCACGAAGGTCTGCCACCTTGCTCAGCAGCCCGAACCAGAACGGTGCGCCAAACAATGCGGCGGTTGCTGTGACCGCCCAGCCGGGAATCGCCCACAGCACCGCAGACCGCATTAGCTGAGTTTGCAGCGACCACAGGCGGTGCCATCCAATCGGCAATTCGTCGAGCGAAGACAGCGCCCCTTGCACCGTCGTTGGCGCGGTAACGACGGTGGCAGGGGCGTGGCCGTTGGCCGTGAGAACCCACAGCGTAGCCATGACCTGATGGGCGTCGACATTGAAGCCCACGGCAATTGCCAGGGCGAATACGAACGTCCAGAACTGCGCCTTGCGCTTGTACGCACCGGAGATCCTGTCCATGGCGGAGTCGAACCAGCGAGCGATAGCTGCCTCAAATTGGTTGATGTCGCCGGCGGCGCGGTCATACATGCCGAGCAGGCACGTCCTCAGCTGTGCGTCGTTGATGCCGACGATAACCGGGCGCAATGCCGTGAACGTGAGCTGCCCTTTTTGCAGTGAATCGACCAGCGCCTGGGCGAAGTTGGCCGGTTCGATATAGGAGGGCGCGTACTTCGATGGTATATCGGCGAGCGTCGCGGCCTTGCCGTCGCTACGTGGATTCACCAGGGCGTGGTTGTATACGTCAAGCACCAGGCTTTGACCATTGAGCAGGTCCGTGACACCAGTGAACAGTGTCTTTGCGCGCCAACGCAACATGGAAGCGACGGCTTCCTGCACGCTACTGGCTATCAGGGCAATGGAGCCGAAGCAGACGATCATGCCCGTGGCGACTTCGAGAACGGTACTTCCGAACATACTGCCTCCAAAGCTGGGACCAGTAAGTGGATTTCGTCATTTCTTGCAATTGCCCGACGCACATTGATATCACGAACGCGTGCGCCATTGGCTTCTTTTTCACGGTCGCATCCGCTGCAACTGATGACGGCGTACCGATGGGCTTTGGACGCAATCTACGCTGGGTATATCTCAGAACTTGAGAAACCCATGTTCTTTGCGACGAAGAAACACGCTTCGTGGCACCTGTACGGCATGCTGATTGCCGCTGACGTTGTCCCCGATTCTTCGCATGGAGGCTGACGCCAGCCGGTCGTATCTGTGTAGAATGAGTCGAAAGAACCTACGAGATACCGGTTGGTTGACCGGTGCTCCATATGCAAGGCCAAGCGTTTAGCCATTCCAAGCTCTCAGACGGTGGTCCATGTCCAGTTTTCGACAGCTCCAGATGCTCACGCGCTATAAGGCATGGGCCAATGATCTGCTCTTTCAGACACTCTCGGAACACCCTGAAAGCGAGTTGCTTGCCAAGCGTCAGATTGTCTTTGGGAGCATCCTGCGC